>DASWLY010000204.1:0-5589 GCA_036400035.1 Allosphingosinicella sp. | reverse complement strand
CATGAAGCTTGTCGTCGTCGAATCGCCCGCCAAGGCGAAAACCATCGAGAAATATCTGGGCACCGGCTACCGGGTGCTCGCCTCCTACGGCCATGTCCGCGATCTTCCGCCCAAGGACGGCTCGGTCGATCCCGACGCCGGCTTCGCGATGGAGTGGGAGACCTATGCCGACAAGGCGAGGCAGCTCAAGGCGATCACCGACGAGGCCAAGAAGGCCGACACCCTGATCCTCGCCACCGATCCCGACCGGGAAGGGGAAGCGATCAGCTGGCACGTCCAGGAGGTGCTGAGGAAGCGCAAGGCGCTCCCCGCCGACGTCGAGCGGGTGACCTTCAACGCCATCACCAAGGCGACGGTGACCGAGGCGATGAAGCATCCCCGGGCGCTCGACGAGGATCTGATCGACGCCTACCGGGCTCGCCGGGCGCTCGACTATCTGGTCGGCTTCACCCTCTCGCCGGTGCTTTGGCGCAAGCTGCCCGGCGCCAAGTCGGCGGGCCGGGTCCAGTCCGTGGCCCTGCGCCTCGTCGTCGACCGCGAGCGCGAGATCGAGCTGTTCCGCGCCCAGGAATATTGGAGCGTGGTGGCGCTCATGGAATCGGACGGGCAGGAATTCCAGGCCCGGCTGGTTCGCTTCAAGGGCGAGAAGCTCGATCGACTGTCGATCGGCGACGGCGGGACCGCTCAGGCCGCCAAGGCCGCCGTGGAGGCGGGCCGCTTCTCCGTCGCTTCGGTCGAAACCAAGCCGCTCAGCCGCAATCCGCCGGCGCCCTTCACCACCTCCACGCTCCAGCAGGAGGCGGCGCGCAAGCTCGGCTTCGCGGCGAGCCACACGATGCGGATCGCGCAGGCGCTCTATGAGGAGGGCTCGATCACCTACATGCGGACGGACGGGGTCCAGATGGCGCCCGAGGCGATCTCCGCCGCCCGCCGGGCCGTCGCCGACCGGTTCGATGCCGGCTACGTCCCCGACAAGCCGCGCCATTACGAGACCAAGGCGAAGAACGCCCAGGAAGCGCACGAGGCGATCCGCCCGACCGATTTCGGCCGCGACCGCGCCGGCTCGGGCGATCATGGCCGCCTCTACGAGCTGATCTGGAAGCGGGCGCTGGCCAGCCAGATGGCCTCGGCGCGCCTCGAGCGGACCACCGCCGAGCTGGTCGACGGATCCGGCCAGACCGGCCTCCGCGCAACGGGCCAGGTCGTCCTCTTCCCCGGTTTCCTCGCCCTTTACGAGGAAGGCCGCGACGATGCCGACGACGAGGATTCCCGCCGTCTGCCGCGGCTTCGCGAGGGCGACGCGCCGGCGAAGAAGAAGGTGACGGCCGAGCAGCATTTCACCCAGCCGCCGCCGCGTTACTCGGAAGCCAGCCTGGTCAAGAAGATGGAGGAGCTCGGCATCGGCCGCCCCTCCACATACGCGGCGACCCTTCAGACGCTCAAGGACCGCGGCTATGTCGAGCTCGAGAAGAACCGTTTCATTCCGCAGGAGAGCGGCCGGCTCCTGACCGCCTTCCTCGAGCGCTTCTTCGAACGCTACGTCTCTTTCGACTTCACGGCGCATCTCGAGGACGAGCTCGACGACATTTCCGGCGGCCGCGCCCAGTGGCAGACGGTGCTCGAGGCTTTCTGGCGCGACTTCAAGCCGAAGACAGCCGAGATCATGGAGCAGCAGCCCTCCGCGATCACGGCGGCGCTCGACGACTTCCTCTCGCCCTGGCTGTTCCCGGACAAGGACGACGGCGCCGATCCGCGCCTGTGCCCGGCCTGCGCCGAGGGCCGGCTCGCGCTTCGCGGAGGCCGCTTCGGCGCCTTCGTCGCCTGCTCCAACTATCCCGAGTGCAAGTTCACCCGGCGCTTCGGCCAGGGCGGCGAGGACGGCGCCGCGGACGAGGGGCCGGAGGTGCTCGGCAAGCATCCCGAGACCGGCGAGGACGTCAGCCGCAAGACCGGCCGCTTCGGGCCCTATATCGAGATGGGGCAGGGGAAGGAGGCGAAGAGGGCTTCGATCCCCAAGGATTCGGGCGAGCTCGACCTCGACCTCGCGGTGCGCCTGCTGTCGCTCCCCCGCACGGTGGGAACGCATCCGGAAAGCGGCAAGCCGATCACCGCTTCCATAGGCCGCTACGGCCCCTATCTGGCGCATGACGGCAAATATGCGAAGCTTGGTTCGACCGCCGAGGTATTCGAGACCGGAATGAACGCGGCGGTCGTCAAGCTCGCCGAGGCGGCGGCCGGCGGCGGCCAGGCGCGGGGCGCGCGCGAGCCGCTCAAGGTGCTCGGCGCCCACCCGCGCACCGAGCTCGAGATCAAGCTGATGGAGGGCCGCTTCGGCCCCTACGTGACCGACGGCACCACCAACGCCACCCTTCCCAAGTCGCTGGCGCCCGACCAGCTCACCCTCGAGGAAGCGGCCCAATTGATCGACGAGCGCGCCGCCAAGGGGCCGCCGGCCAAGAAGGGCCGGGGCCGCAAGCCCGCCGCCAGGAAGGCAGCGGCGACGAAGGCTCCCGCGACAAAGGCTCCGGCGACAAAGGCTTCGGCCAAGAAGGCTCCGGCCAAGAAGGCTTCGGCGAAGAAGGCGCCGGCGAAGAAGGCCTGATGCGGCGAAGCTGGACCCTGGTCGGGCTAGGCGCCACCGCCGAGCTGCTCGCGCTGGGCCTGTGGGCCTTCGCGGGTGCCTACGCCGCCTTGTTCTGGCCGTTCGTCCTGCTCTCCTGCGTCGCCGCCACGGCCGGCGCTTGGCTGGTCCTGGCAACCATGCTCGATCTCACCTTCCACCCTCCACGCGGCGAGCGGCTGCGGCCCGTGCGCGGCTTCGACCTGGTGCTCGGGGCGGGCCTCTTCGTGCTTGCCTTGCTCCAGCTTCGCTACGCGCTCGGCCAGCTCCCGGTCTGACCGGCGCAGGTGCGGCAGCCCGGATCCTTGACGATCCTCAAGGTCCGCATCCCCGGCGCCAGCCCGTCGAAGACGTGGACCTTGCCGGCCGCTTCCTCGCCGAAGCCGACGATCTGCCGGATGGCCTCCAACGCCGCCCAGCTGCCCGCCAGCCCGGCCATGGCTCCGAGCACCCCCAGTTCGGCGCAATTGTCGCAGTCGTCCGAGTCGAACGCGTCGCCGACGAAGCACCGGTAGCAGGGCCGCTCCGGCTCCCACCCGCGCCAGGTCCCGACCTGGACCTGGAACATGCCGATCGCCGCGGAGACGAGCGGGATCCGCGCCGCCGTGCAGGTGTCGGAGACGAGGAGCCGGGTGGCGAAATTGTCGCTGCCGTCGATGACGAGGTCCGCCCCCGCCAGAACGGCACCGGCATTGGCGGCCGTGAGCCGCTCCCGCACCGCCTCGAAGGCGATATCCGGATTTAGCCGGGCCACGGCCTCGGCGGCCACTTCGGTCTTCGCGCGGCCCAGGTCCCCGGTGCCGAACAGGATCTGGCGCTGCAAATTGTCCAGCGAGACCTTGTCGTCGTCGATCACCCGCAGCCGCCCAATCCCGGCGGCGGCGAGATATTGAAGCGCCGGGCAGCCGATCCCGCCGGCGCCGACCAGCACGACGTGGGCGGCGACCAGCTTGTGCTGGCCCTCGCCGCCGACTTCCTTGAGGACGATGTGGCGGGCGTAGCGGTCGAGCTGGTCGTCGGTGAGAGTCACCGGCCCGTCGAGCCGAAGCCGCCGGTGCCTCGCGCCGTAGAGTCCAGGTCGCCCACTTCACGGAACGCGGCGCGCTGCACCGGCGCGGGCACCAACTGGGCGATGCGCTCGCCGCGGCGCACCGCGAACGGCTCGCCGCCGAGATTGGCGAGGATCACCTTCACCTCTCCGCGATAGTCGCTGTCGATCGTTCCGGGCGTGTTGAGGCAGGTGATGCCGTGCTTCAAGGCGAGGCCGGAGCGCGGCCGGACCTGAACCTCATAGCCTTCGGGGATGGCGATGGCGAAGCCGGTCGCCACCGCGTGGCGCGCTCCGGGCGCGAGCGTCAGATCCTCGGCGGCGACCACGTCGAGGCCGGCGGCGCCGTCGCTGGCATAGGAAGGGAGGGGGAGGCCCTCACCGTGGGTAAGCCGCTTCACCTCTATGTCGATCATCGCGCCTCTCGATCTTGTCGTCGAGCGAGTAGCGCCCGGCTCCCCGGGTTGCAAACAGCAGGCCCAGGAAGATCAGGATCAGGGCCGGCCACCAGCCGGTGAAATCCTGCGGCCAGTGCACCATCCACACCGCGACCACGAAGACGAAGGCGGTGACAAGTCCGGCCCAGCGGGTGAGCAGGCCGAGGATGAAGGCGATTCCGCACAGGAACTGCGCCCAGACGCAGAATGGCGCCATCACCTCCGGCATCGGGAAGCCGAACTGGACGAGGAATTTCTCGAACTCCTCCATCCGCTCCGCGCTCAGCACATTGTCGTGGCTCTGGTAGATCAGGAAGGCGCCGGTCACCCATCGAAGCAGCAGCAGAGCCAGATCAGCCAGCCTCGCCAGCGGCGTCAGGAGCAGCAGGTCCGTCCGCATCCTCTTCCCCCAGTGCGGCCGCGATCCGCCCGGCCAGGCGGCGCGCGACCTCGCTCTTCTCGCCTTCATCCCAGCTTTCGACGCCGGCGGCGGTGATCAGGTGGACCCGGTTGCGGTCCCCGCCCATCACGTCCCCCGATACATCATTGGCGACGATCCAGTCGCACCCCTTGCTTGCTCGTTTCGTATGCGCAACGTCTACCACTTCGTTCGTCTCGGCCGCGAAGCCGACGAGCAGCCGGGGCCGAAGCGGGCCGCGCGCGAGGTTCGCGAGGATATCGGGGTTCGCCAGCCACTCGAGATCGGGGGCGCCGGCCACCTTTTTCAGCTTCGAAGGGGAGGGCTCGACCCGCCAGTCGGCGACCGCGGCCACCAGCACCGCCGAATCGGCCGGAAGCGCCGCCGCGACCGCCGCCTCCATCTGACGGGCGGTCTCCACGTCGATCCGCGTCACCCCGGCGGGCGTCGCCAGCGTCACCGGTCCGGCCACCAGAGTCACCCGCGCCCCCAGATCGGCCAGCGCCTCCGCGATAGCGAAGCCCTGCTTTCCCGAAGACCGGTTGGCGATCACCCGAACCGGATCGATCGGCTCGTGGGTGGGGCCGGCGGTGACGACGACGTGCTTCCCCGCCAGTGGTCCACCCGAAGCGAAATGCGACCGTATCGCCGCGAGGATCCGCTCCGGCTCGGGCAGCCGCCCCGGCCCATATTCGCCGCACGCCATCTCGCCCTCGTCGGGCTCCAGGATCGTCACCCCGTCCGCCCGAAGGCGGGCGACGTTGCGCTTTGTCGCTTCATGCTGCCACATCCGGACGTTCATCGCCGGCGATGTCAGCACCGGCTTGTCGGTGGCGAGGAGCAGGGTGGTGGCCAGATCGTCCGCGATCCCCGCCGCCAATCTGGCGATCAGATCGGCGGTGGCGGGGCAGACGACCACCAGGTCGGCCTCCCGGCTGAGCTGGATATGCCCCATCTCGACCTCGTCCTTGAGGTCCCAGAGGCTGGTATGCACCGGCTGCTCGGAAAGCGCCGCCAGGGTCATCGGGGTGACGAACTGCGCGCCCCCGGCCGTCAGCACGCAGCG
>DASWLY010000203.1:0-12076 GCA_036400035.1 Allosphingosinicella sp. | reverse complement strand
GGCTGACCAGAGCGTGGATGATCGCCCGAGCCTCGCGGCTCTTGGTCACGTCGGCGATGAAGGTGGTGTCGATCTTGATCTTGTCGAAGCGGTATTTCTTCAAATAGGTCAGCGAGGAATAGCCGGTCCCGAAATCGTCGATCGACAGCTTGAGGCCGATCCTCTGAAACTCGCGGATCAGCGAGTTGGACTGGGCGGTCTCCTCGAGCAGCACGCTCTCCGTGATCTCCAGCTCCAGCCGCCGCGCCGCGAGGCCCGAACGGTAGAGCGCCGAGAGGATCATGTGGCTGAGGTGGAGGTCCTTGAGCAGGGCCGGCGACATGTTGACCGCGATGCTGACGTCCTCCGGCCATTGCGAAGCGGCCGCGCAGGCCTGGTAGAGCACCCAGTGGCTGATCGGCGAGATGAGGCCGGTGCTCTCCGCGAGCGGGATGAACTCGGCCGGGCTGACCATCCCGAGCTCCGGATGGTGCCAGCGCAGCAGGGCCTCGCAGCAGGTGACCTTCTTGGTCTTCAGATCGACGATCGGCTGGTAATAGACTTCCAGCTCGTTCTTCTCGATCGCCTCCTTGAGCGCGGCCTCGAGCCTGCGCTTCTTCTGGAACTCCTCCTGCATCTTCGATTCGAACAGGCAGAAGTCGTTCCGGCCGTTCGCCTTGGCGTGGTAGAGCGCCATGTCGGCATGCTGGAGCAAGGTGTCGGCGTCGGTGCCGTGGCCCGGCGCCACCGCCGCCCCGATCGATCCGGTCACCTGGATCGACGCGCCCTCGATGGTCATCGGCACGACGAGCGCGCGCATCACCTCGCGGGCAAGCTCCTCGGCGAAATAGGGTTTGGTGCCGCGCGCCAGCAGGACGAACTCGTCGCCGCCGAAGCGGGCGACGCTGCCGCGCCCTTCGATGATCGAGCAGAGCTGGCGGGCGACGGTGCAAAGCACTCCGTCCCCGGTCGGGTGGCCGAGCGAATCGTTGATCTCCTTGAACCGGTCTAGATCGATCCAGAGCACGGCCAGGTCGCCATTCTCGCCCGACTGGACCGCCGCCAGCTCCGACTGCAGGCGCTCCTGGAAGGAGCCGCGATTCTCGAGGCCGGTCAGCGAGTCGAAGCGGGCCAGACGCTCGAACCGGTCGGTGAGGATCTTTTGGTCGCGCGTCGCCGACATTGCCTTGAGCACCGCCGAATAGGTCTGCAGGGTGATGTCGACCATCCCGATCATGAAGGCGCAGTTGACGGCGCCCATGACCCAGCGGAGCGGATCGTCGCTCACGAACAGGCCGACGGAGACGGGCACCGAGGCGAGGGCGAGCTGGCCGATGGCGATGACGGGGCGGCCGGCGTTGCGCCCGCAAATGCCGGCGGCATAGCCGGTCGTCAGCATCGCGGCGAGGAGATGGTAGAGGGGCTCGCTGGTCCTGAGCAGGGCGAGCAGGGTCATCAGGCCGAGCAAGGCGGCAAAGACCCAGGCGCCGATCTCGTAGATCGTCTCGGAACGGGCGTTCTCGGCCACGTCCGGGTCGGCGGATCGGTGGAAAAAGGCTGCATGGGCGAGGCGCAAGGCGCCGGTCAGCGCAATCGCGACGGCAACTACGGTAAGCCAGGGATCGCCGCTGGCAAGGGCGATCGCGGTGCTGGTGGCCGCGCCGCCGACCGCGCCCGCTCCGAGGGACGTGGGAGAAGCGAACAGCGTCTCGACCAGCGAACGGCGCACCTCTTCCGCGGCCGTGCGGTCGGTTTTCGCTATATCGCGCAACTTCGCGAGGATGCCGGCCACGTTTTACCCCCAGGGACGTCCCTTCTCGCGCAAATATCTTTATCTTGGATTAAGGGCGTTCGATTCCTGCTCCTGCCTCGCGGAACTGCGTGCCGCTCCAGCGGTTTTAGGGCATCTTGTAACCTTGCGTTGAGAGCGCCCAGTGCCGCCCCGAACCCCTCCCAAGATCCAGCTGATGCTCCGCGCGCCCAGCGGCCGCCGCTGGGCCGTCACCCTCTCGGATGGAATGGAGCGTTTCATCGGCCACTACCCGAAGGTGCCCGGCTTCAGCTCCGACAGCCGGCTTCTGGAGTACCGGCCGGTCGCCTGCCCGCGGATCGGGTGAGCCTTCCCAGCGTGGAGCGGGCTATCTCCCTCAGCCCGCGGAAGCGGGTGAGCCTCCTGAGCCCGAGGCGGCGCCGTGGCCGGCCCGCGCGCTTTCGTATCGCGGCTGCAGCCGGTCGTTGAGCGGCCGGTAATTGTAGAATGGCACCGACGGCCACAGATGGTGGCCGAGATGGAGGTTCTGGCCGAGCAGGACGCGGTGGGCGACCGGCCAGTAGACCCGAGCCTTGTTGTAGCGGTCCGTCTTGTCGAAAGGGACGTGGGGGAGCCACTGGAAGAAGACGTTGAGCAGCACCAGGCCGATCATCATCGGCAGCCAGTAGAGCAGCACGGCAATCTTCGCGTAGCCAAGAACGACCGCGACCCAGAAGGCCAGCTGGAGGGCTGTGACCGTGATGGCGTGGACCTTCATCTCGTCCGGAGTCAGCCGCGCCTGCTTGATCGTGTAGCTCGCCGCCGGGACCAGCCGGACGATCGGCAGCGGCAGAAGCAGCAGGGTGCGCAGGAAGATCACCCGCCCCACGCTCTTCCACAGTGGCCCATGGCACAGATTGTAGTCGGGATCCGAATCGGTGTTGGTGTGCTGGTGGTGGAGAAGGTGGATCCGGCGCAACGCGGGATAGCTGGTCATCATGTTGAGCGCGCCCCACCAGCCGAGCAGCTGATGCACCCAGGCGAAGCGGGGGCTGCGGACCACGTTGCCGTGGATGCTCTCATGCACGAGCGTGTAGTAAGCGAAGTGAATGTAGCCGAGCGGCAGGATCACGAGCCAGAGGGGCAACGCGCCGAGCAGAGCGCCGGCGATCAGCCCGGCCTGGGTGAGCGGGAGCAAGGCGGCCAGCCGCAGTGTCGGCCACGCCACCGTCGGCGACAGCGTCTCCGCCACCTGCCTTTCTTCCCTGATCGACATCGCCTGCATCGTTCGCCCGCCCCCTGGTCCGCTCGTTCGAACGGCCTTTCAAATGCTTTCCACCGCTTTTACCACATACTCGCGGCGATGGAACCTCCCGGCATTCCGCCCGGTCGCCGCCGGACGAAAAGTCGCATCATGGCACAATGTGCCGGGCGGAATTTACGCCGGACCGGCAACCCTTTGTGAAGGTTTGCGGGCCTACAACCCTCGAATGAAACGCGCGGCCGCCTTTTTCCGGGAAGCTCTCACGGCACCGTCGCGAGATGCGGCGGACGTGGCGCGCGTCGATCTCGTCCTCCGGCTGCCGGAAGGCGAAGCCTGGATCGTGAGCTTCTCGCCGGGAATCGAGCGTTTCATCGGCCATTATCCGCGTCTCGACGCGATCGCTCCCGAAGGCACGTTGCTGACGTTCAGCCGGAGCTGAATATCCCCCGACCGCCCCTTTAAAGCGGGCTCACGTCGACGCCGCGCGCCGCCAGGATCGACCGCATGTCGTAATAAGCGGGCTTGAGGCGGTGATGCGGGATGTTGGGGTAGAGGTGGTGGATGAGGTGGTATTGCATCCCCATCGACATGACGTGCCCCAGCTTGCTCTTGAACACCACGGTGTTGAAATAGCGGCCCTGACCGTCGCGCGGATGGTGCGGCGCCCAGCTTAGATAGAAGCGGATGTAGGAGAGGCCGATGTGCCGCGGCAGCCACCAGATCGCCGCGACCACCAGGGCATAGCCGCCCCACGCCATGGCGAAGAAGAAGGCCATCGCGAACAGCTGAAGCATCGCCGTTTCGCGCTGCGCCCGCCGGGACGCCGGTGAGTCGATGTCCGCCAGGATGCGCTTGTAGTGGTGGATCGAGCCGGCGTAGCGCGGCTGGCGGTTGAGCCAGGTCTTGACCAGCGCGCGCCAGGCGCTCGGCGCGGCATCCGGATAATCGGGATCGCGCTGCGGATCGTTGCAATGATAGTGATGCTGCAGGTGCATGATCCGAGCCATGCTGAACGGGAACAGGATCGGAATGGTGCTGACCTGACCGGTCAGCTCGTTGAGCCAGCGCAGCTTCTCGCCCTTGCGGGCGATGTTGCTGTGCATCGCCTCATGCGAGGTGACATAGCCGCCGGTCGCCAGCACCGTCGAGACGAGGCAGCCGAGCCACAAGGGCACGATCCCGGCCATCGCCAGCGGGAACATGGACACCCAAAGGGCGAAGCCGCCGAGCGCAATGGCGGGATAGATATACCGGGTCCAGTCGGGACCGGCGATATAGCGGGCGACGACCTCCCTTTCCTGCTTGAGCAGGCGGGCGCGCTCCTCCGGATCGTCGACGGCCGGAGCGGGGCGGGGAGCGGGCGCGTCGACCGCCGGAGCGGAAGGGCCGCGTTCCAGCGACGGCGCGGCGGCCGTGGCTTGAGTCCTCACAGCCAGCTCCCCTTGATGGTGGCGTAGAGTCCCCAGGCGCTGCCCAGCAGCAGGCCCGAGGCCAGCGGGGTGAGGCCCATCGGCGGCTGGATTTCGGCAAGGACGATCAGCTCGGCGGTCACCGGCGCGATGAAGCCGATGCCGAACAGGAACGGCATGATGAAGAAAATACCCTTCAGCGCCTGCTGCATACCCGAAACTGCCCCTTTGATCCGGTTGCACCCTAGCAAAATCGGGGAGGGGCGACAATGAGGGTCAACGGCCGGTTAACCATGTCCGCCGCCGTCCGGAGATCGGTGTCCGCATTTGGGCCAGCGCAGGCGCGAACCTTGCAGGGATATTGCGGCCGCCTCGTCCGTTGAGCGGCGATGAACGAGCGATCCAGGGGCTGTGACGGCGCTCGCCCGCGCGCCGTGCTTTTCGACGTCGACGGCACCCTCGTCGACACCAACGACCTCCACGCCGCCGCCTGGCGCGAGGCCTTCCTGAACTTCGGCCTCGACAAGCCGATCGAAGAGATTCGCTGGCAGATCGGAAAGGGGGGCGACAACCTCATCCCGTCGCTCTTCCCGGACCTGAGCGACGAGCAGCGGGCGGAAATGGAGGATTTCCGCGGCGCGCTGTTCAAGCGCGACTATCTGCCCCGAGCGGTCCCGTTCCCCGGGGTTCGCGACCTCTTCGAGCGGCTGGCCGCCGACGGCGTCAGGGTCGTCCTCGCTTCCTCCGCCCATTCGGAGGAGGTGGACTATCATCTCAGCCTCATCGCCTGCGCCGATCTCGTCGCGGCGACGACGTCGAAGGACGATGTCGAGAATTCGAAGCCCTGCCCGGACATCTTCGCCGCCGCGCTCGGCCGGGTGGCGCCGCTCGGCGCGGACGAGGTGGCGGTGGTCGGCGACACGCCCTGGGACGCCAAGGCCGCGGGCCAGGCCGGACTGCGGTTCATTGGCTTCCGTTCGGGCGGCTTCCCCGACGACGCCCTGGCCGGGGCGGGCGCCTGCGAGCTTTACGACGGCCCGGGCGACCTCCTCGCCCGCTTCGACAGCTCGGTGTTCGGCCGCAATGGCTAAGGGCAAGGCCAAGAAGCCGGGCAGGGCGGGCGAGCCGGCCAAGACGCGTAAGCCGGGTAAGTCCGGCAAGGCGGGCAAAGCCGTGCTCGCGGCGGACGAGGCGGCCGCCGAGGCGGCGCTTCCCTATCGGGGCTCGCCGGCGATGGAGGCGCTCGGGCGTTTCGCCTCGCTCGGCGACCAGCCGCCGCTTCGCACCCTGTGCGCGGCGGTGATCGCGGCGGGCCTGGCCGGCGGCGACCGTCGCCTGGCGCGGACCGGCGTTCGGATGCTGGTCGCGCATACGCTCGCCACGCTGGCCAAGGATTTCGTCAAGGAGCGGGTCGACCGCACCCGGCCGCGATCCAAGAACGAGAAGGGCAAGGACCACGTTCCCAGGCCCGGCAGCGACTCGTCCAAGGAGGAGAGCAGCTTCCCCTCCGGCCACAGCGCCGGCGCCGCCGCCGTCGCCTGGGCCTTCGCCCGCGACTATCCCGGGTTCGCGGCGCCCGCCTACGCGGTCGGGAGCGCCCTTGCCCTGGCCCAGATCCCGCGCTGCGCGCACTATCCGACCGACGTCGGCGCGGGGCTCGCCGTCGGTATCGCGGCGGAGGCGGTGGTGGACATCGGCTTGCGGCTGGTGGAGGAACGTCCCAGCCCCGCCTGATCGACAGGAGTCCCGCCTTGCGTTTGCTGCCCTGCGCCTTCCTCGCCTTCCTCGCCGCCTGCTCGCCCGCGGCCGACCGAAATGCCCCGAAGAAGGAGGAAGCGGCGGCGGAACGGATGGTGGCGCCGGTCCTCGATTCGCCCGACGCCAAGGACCCGCAAAGCTACGCCCGGCCGCTGGAAGCCCGGGTGACTCATGTGGCGCTCGACCTCAGGGCCGATTTCGCGGCGAAGCGGATCGGCGGCACCGCGACTCTCGACGTGCAGTCGAAACCGGGCGCGAAAGAGATCGTACTCGACAGCAAGGGGCTGGAGATCAAGGCCGTGACCGACGGGGAAGGCAAGCCGCTCCCCTTCGCGCTGGGCAAGGCCGACGAGGCTCTCGGCGCTCCGCTGACGGTCCAGCTTAACGGCGCCGGCCGAATCCGGATCGCCTATACGAGCGCGCCGGACGCGGAGGCGCTGCAATGGCTGACCCCGGAGCAGACCGCCGGCAAGAAGCATCCCTTCCTGTTCAGCCAGGGCCAGGCGATCCTCAACCGAAGCTGGATCCCGACCCAAGACAGCCCCGGCATCCGCCAGACTTGGGAAGCCCGGATCGTCGTCCCCGGGCCGCTGAGGGCGGTGATGAGCGGCGAGCGGCTGACTCCCGAGGGCGAGGCCGCCGAAGGCGGCGGCCGGGCCTTCCGCTTCCGCATGGACAAGCCGGTGGCGCCCTATCTGATCGCGATCGCCGCCGGGGACATCGCCTTCCAGCCGCTCGGGCCGCGCACCGGAGTCTATGCCGAGCCGGCGACCATCAAGGCCGCCGCCGCCGAGCTCGTCGACACCGAGAAGATGGTCGCCGCCGCCGAGAAGCTCTACGGCCCCTATCGCTGGGGCCGCTACGACATGATCGTCCTTCCGCCCGCCTTTCCCTATGGCGGGATGGAGAATCCGACCCTCACCTTCCTCACCCCCACCTTCCTCGCCGGCGACCGCAGCCTGGTCGGCCTCGTCGCCCACGAGCTCGCGCACAGCTGGTCCGGCAACCTCGTCACCAACGCGGTCTGGCCGGACAGCTGGCTGAACGAGGGCTTCACCTCCTATTTCGAGAACCGGATCATGGAGGCGCTCTACGGCACCGGCCGCGCCGGCATGGAAGCCGCTTTGTCCTGGGCCGACATGGAGAGCGCGTTCGAGGAGCTCGGCGCCACGGCACCGGGTACCCGCCTCCACAATCCGGACGAGACCACCGAAGGCGGCGCCAGCGGCATCGTCTACGACAAGGGCGCCCTGTTCCTGAGGACGATGGAGCGGATCGCCGGCCGCGAGCGCTTCGACGCCTGGCTTCGCTCCTATTTCGACCGCCATGCCTTCCAGCCGATGACCTCGGCCCGCTTCCTCGCCGATCTTCGCGCCAACCTCGTCAAGGGCGACAAGGCGCTCGAGCAGAAGCTGATGCTGGACGAATGGGTCTACAAGCCCGGCCTGCCGGCCAACGCGGCGCGGCCCGATCCCAGGACCTTCGCTCCGGTGGACGAGGCGCTTCGCGCCTTCGCCGGCGGCGGAGCGGCTCCAACCTCGCTCTGGGCGAGTTGGACGACGGCGGAGCGGCTTCGCTTCCTCGACGGCCTTCCGCGCGAGCTCCCGCGGCCGCGCCTCGCCGAGCTCGACCGGTCGCTGCAGCTGACCGAAAGCCGCAACGCCGAGACTCTCTTCGCCTGGCTTCAGCTCGCCCTCGCCAACCGCTACGAGCCCGCCGTCCCCGCCGCCGAGCGCTTCCTGATGTCGATGGGCCGCCGCAAGTTCGTTGCGCCATTGTTCGAGACCCTGGCGAAGGAGGGGGAATGGGGCCGCCCGATCGCGGCTCGGATCTACGAGCGGGCCCGGCCGACCTACCATTCGGTCACCACCGGAACGGTCGACAAGGCGCTGAAAGGAAGCGGCGGGTAGGGCGGGCGATCCGTCATTGCGAGGAGCGAAGCGACGAAGCAATCCATCGGGCGGAGGCGCAGCACTGGATTGCTTCGCTCCGCTCGCAATGACGGAAGTGAAATGCCGGATTTCGCTGCGCCGCGCACGCCTTCCGTACAATTGCGCACATTCCGTCACTTGTGCGGCAGACATTTGTCCAACTTGCCCGTGGCAGCCGATCCGCGAGGCGCATATCCGGAGATGGGGAAGGCGTAACGGCGCCGCCCGTTTCTAGGGGAAATGCAATGGTCCGGGCCGCTCTGTCCGTCGATGATGAAAGCAACGCTTCGCCGTTCCGCTTCCTGAAGCAGCCCAAGCTCGGCGACCGCATGTGCGTCTCCCGCTGCGGCGCCCCGGTCTGGGCGACCATCACCGGCCTCAGCATCGCCCGCGGCCCCGGCGGCCGCGGCACGCTGCTCGTCACCGCCCGCACCGCCTGACAGCGATTTTCCGTCTTCCGGCGGAAGCCGGGACCCGAGGACAAGAAGTCGCCTGAGCGGGACGCGTCATCCCGGCGGAAGCCGGGATCCCAGGACAAGAAGGCGCCGCAGCCTCTGCACGATCGTTTTTTTTCTGCCGACAGGCCGCCGCAATGCCTCCACGAGACCCCGGCTTTCGCCGGGGTGACGATTTTCGAGACAGGCCCGCGCCACGCCTCCACGAAACCCCGGTCTGCCCTGGGGTGACGGTTCTCCTCCACCTTTTCCCAAAGCCTTGCAGCCTCCGGACCGCTCCCCTTCGCTTCGTCCCAAGCTCCTTCCGTCCACCGCAAATTATAGTGGATAAGTCATTTACCGTCTTGGCGTCGAATTCGAGTTAAGGCACTATCGCTAGTGGCGCTGCCAAGGGGGCACGCAACAGATTGTAGGCGGGCACTGCTCACCCTATATGGGAAGCAGGCGAAGATCGCTTGCCCTGTGGATATCGGGGGCAAGTTGAAATGAAGCGCCCGCGCCCCCTTAAAAGCGCTTAAGGTGGAGTTAAATCCACTGGAACGAAAATAGTACAAGGGGTAGGATGATGGACCTTTCCGGCAGCAGCGATACGGGAGCGAGCGACGTGGCCACCACCGTCTCCGAATCGTCCAGGGCGAAATCGGGCGCCGGCGGCACCGGGCCGAAAATCTACCCGCTCGAGGTCGATCACAGCCGCGATTCGCTGCTCACCGATTTCGGCAAGGAGACCCTGAAGGACCGTTACCTCCTGCCCGGCGAGACCTACCAGGACCTGTTCGTCCGCGTCGCCTCGGCCTATGCCGACGACGCCCAGCACGCCCAGCGGGTCTACGACTATATCTCGAAATTGTGGTTCATGCCGGCCACCCCCGTCCTCTCCAACGGCGGCACCGGGCGCGGCCTTCCGATCAGCTGCTATCTGAACTCGGTGCCCGACAGCCTCGAGGGCATCGTCGACACCTGGAACGAGAATGTCTGGCTGGCCTCCCGCGGCGGCGGCATCGGCACTTACTGGGGCGCGGTGCGCGGCATCGGCGAGCCGGTCGGCCTCAACGGCAAGACCAGCGGCATCATCCCGTTCGTGCGGGTCATGGACAGCCTGACCCTGGCGATCAGCCAGGGCAGCCTGCGCCGCGGCTCGGCCGCCTGCTATCTCGACATCTCGCACCCCGAGATCGAGGAGTTCCTCGAGATCCGCAAGCCCTCGGGCGACTTCAACCGCAAGGCGCTCAACCTCCACCACGGAGTGCTGGTCACCGACGCCTTCATGGAGGCGGTTCGCGACGGCTCCGAATGGACCCTGAAGAGCCCCAAGGACGGCTCCGAGCGCGCCACCGTCGATGCCCGCTCGCTCTTCCAGAAGCTGGTCGAGACGCGTCTGGCTACGGGTGAGCCGTACATCATCTTCATCGACAAGGTGAACCGGTCGATGCCGAGGCATCACCGCGAACTGGGCCTCAAGGTGTCGACCTCGAACCTGTGCTCGGAGATCACCCTTCCCACGGGGCGCGACCATCTCGGCAAGGACCGCACTGCCGTCTGCTGCCTCTCCAGCCTCAACCTCGAGACCTGGGACCAGTGGAACGGCGACAAGGTCTTCATCGAGGATATCATGCGCTTCCTCGACAACGTGCTGACCGACTATATCGACCGCGCTCCCGAGGAGATGGCCCGGGCCAAATATTCGGCGATGCGCGAGCGCTCGGTCGGCCTCGGCGTGATGGGCTTCCACTCCTTCCTCCAGGCCCGCGACATCCCGTTCGAGGGGGCGATGGCCAAGAGCTGGAACCTGAAGATCTTCAAGCACATCTCCGCCCAGGTGAACGAGGCGTCGATGATGCTCGCCAAGGAGCGCGGGCCCTGCCCGGACGCGGCCGACATGGGGGTGATGGAGCGCTTCAGCTGCAAGATGGCGATCGCGCCGACCGCTTCGATCTCGATCATCACCGGCGGCACCTCGGCCTGCATCGAGCCGATCCCGGCCAACATCTACACCCACAAGACCCTGTCGGGCTCCTTCTCGATCAAGAATCCGTATTTGGAGAAATTGCTGCAGCATAAGGCGATGGACAGTTCCAACGTCTGGAACTCGATCCTCGAGCGCGGCGGCTCGGTCCAGCATCTCGATTTCCTCACCCCCGAGGAAAAGGACGTGTTCAAGACCAGCTTCGAGATCGACCAGCGCTGGCTGATCGAGCTCGCCGCCGACCGGACGCCCTATATCGACCAGGCGACGTCGCTGAACCTGTTCATCCCCGCCGACGTCGACAAATGGGACCTGCTGATGCTCCACTACCGCGCTTGGGAGCTGGGCATCAAAAGCCTCTATTACCTGCGCTCGAAATCGGTGCAGCGCGCCGGCTTCGCGGGCGGGGTCGAGGCCGACAACACCGCCGAGGCTCCGAAATACGAGCTGGCCACCACCGATTACGACGAATGCCTGGCGTGCCAGTGATGCCCTGCAAACCCCTCTCCCTGCAGGGGAGAGGGAGGGGCCCGCGCGGCGCAGGCGCGTGGGAGGGTGAGGGCATGCGCATTCCGGATCAGCCGGTTCGCCGGGCCCTCACCCCGGCGCTTCGCGCCACCCCTCTCCCCTACAGGGAGAGGGGGATTTATCCCTATGCGGGTCTGGCCTCGGCCCTCCTCCTCGCCGGCTGCGCCGCGAGCCAGGCGGCCGTCGCGGTCCAGCCGCAGGCGCCCGGCTTCTGGCTCGGCGTGTGGCACGGCTTCATCTTCCCGTTCGCCTGGATCGCGTCGCTTTTCCTGCCGAACGTCTCGGTCTACGCCGTGCCCAACAATGGCGGCTGGTACGATTTCGGCTATTTCATCGGCATCGTCTTCCTCGGCGTCGGCGCCCGCAAGGCGAGGAAAAGCTGATGCCGGAGACGATCACGCTCGGCCACGTCCTGACCGCGCTCGCCGCCTTGGCCGCGCTCTACGGCCTCGTCCAGTTCGCCGTTTCGATGCGCTACACCGGCCCGGGCCACGGCCGCGGCACCCCCGGCTATGCCCGCGCCCGCGACGCGAAGCGCTACACGATCTGGGGCGCCGCCGCCGTCCTTCTCTTCTTCGCGCTCGCGTGGCTGACGCCGCTCGGCCGGATCCCCCTCTCTTAAGTGCCCCGGGAGTAACCCACATGCCCCTTCTCGAAGCCCGCAAGCAGTACAAGCCGTTCGAATATCCCTGGGCGTTCGACTTCTGGAAGCGCCAGCAGCAGATCCACTGGATGCCGGAGGAAGTGCCGCTCGGCGAGGATTGCCGCGACTGGGCGCAGAAGCTGACCGAGCACGAGCGCAGCCTGCTCACCCAGATCTTCCGCTTCTTCACCCAGGCCGACATCGAGGTGCAGGATTGCTACCACGACAAATATGGCCGCGTGTTCAAGCCGGTCGAGGTGAAGATGATGCTCGCCGCCTTCTCCAACATGGAGACGGTCCACATCGCCGCCTACAGCCACCTGCTCGACACGATCGGCATGCCCGAGAGCGAGTACAGCATGTTCCTCCAGTATAAGGAGATGAAGGACAAGC
>DASWLY010000202.1:0-3418 GCA_036400035.1 Allosphingosinicella sp. | reverse complement strand
CCTTTTTGTGTCTGCGAAGATTTACCCCTGCTTGTCCTCCTTCGCGGCATTTTCCATCTCCGCGACCGGACCATCGTCGCGGCGCCAGTCGCTGCCATTTCCTGACGTCTCCCAACCGTTGTTTCCATCGCCACGCCATGCTTGGTCAAAGCCGCCGTCCCGGTTGTAGTCGATGAAGATATAGCCGTTGGATTGAATGACGCTGTTCGAGTGGTGGTAGATATTGTTCCAGTCGATCATTCCATTGAGCCCGCCGCCGCCCTCGTCCCCAGGCCGATCTTCTATATATGTCCCTACCTGCGTGGTGAGGTCGAGATCCGAGAGAAGGGATGCTCCGCCGAAAACCATGTTATCCGTCATCTTCTACTCCTCGGGTGCTTGTTGAGATAGCGCGTTCCCGCCTGGCCTTCCGACGATAGCCGGGAAAAGTGAGGGTCGGGGCTCAACCGATTGGCAGTGTGCCATTTGCGGGCGGCACGCTGCCGGGTGTTTTGGCACCCTCCGGTGTGGAAAGATTTCATGTGTATCATGAGTCGCAAACCACCAGAAACCAAACATTCACAAGCCATGCAAGACGACAATCGATCAACCTTGTAAACGGTTCGATTGATCCGAAACGGACTCACACGCGGCATCTAAATAGTAAATATCTGTCGCTCGATTGCCTTCGATAAGGCTCTACAGTCGCGAGTGTTGCACTTTAGATTTATATCCGATATTTTTGTTTAGCCCATAGTCGAGACTTGGCAGTTATAATTATGTCACTGCCAATCACTCGTTTAGGGCATCTGGCCGAAGGGGGTTGGCTGCTGGAGGAAAGAGGCCCGCGCCCGTGGAGGCTCCTCATTCCGACCGCCGCAGTGGCGCGGGTGGGACCCCTCGTTATCCCCGCCCTCCACCCTATATAGGCTCGATCACCCGCGCCCTTTTCGCAAGCGCCCGTGACAGGGAGACGGAAAAGCTCTCGCTTGCAACCACGGGTTCTCGATCATGGAAAACGCAGTCGCCGCGCGCAGCTGGCTCAAGCCGCTGAGCTACGTCCTCGCCACCTTGCTGGTCGCGCTTCCCGCGATGATCCTCGTTTATCTTTGGGCCACCGGGGGCTGAGGCTGGGCGGCAGGCCCTAAAGCTTCAGCCGCATGATCGTCGCGCCCTTGCCGTCGTCGCCGACGGGCTCCCATCCGGAGGCGCGGTAGAAACGCTCGGCCCGGCTGCCCGCTTCGGTGGTCAGGCGGAGCTCGGCCAGGCCTCGCCGCCGGGCTTCGCCGACCAGGCGGTTCATCAGCGCCCGGCCGCCGCCTCGCCCTTCCGCCTCCGGTGCGACGAACAGCGCCCAGACGCTCGCGCCCTCGGCGTCCAGGGCCGCGAAGCCGGCCGCCTCGCCCTGCGCCGCCCAGACCCAGCAGCGGCCGTCGGCGACATAGGGCGCGTAATCGGCCGCGGCGATCGAAGCGGGATCGGAAAGCCGGTTCTCGCGAACGGCGGCCCGGATCTCCACCAGGCGGGGGATGTCGTTCGCTCGGGCGAGGCGGGTCGCAGGATCGGGCATGTCGGGCCTAGATGGTGGGGACAGTCACGGGTGACTGGCCGGAGCCGGGTTCAGGCGCCGAACAGGGTCGCGGTCAGGAAGACGCAGATCAGCCAGACGGCGACGAGCACCGCCGGGAGATAGAGATATTTCTTCCGCCACGGCCGGTTGCGGTGCCAGAAGGTGACGGGCGGCACCGTGTCGAGGAAGCGCATGAAGCGCAGATGGTCGGAATCGGCGCTTCCGCCGATCGGCGCCGGCGGCTCGATGTCGCGCTTGTAGCGCGGCCGGCGGGCGTCGAGCCCCACGATCTCGCCGCCGGCGTGGAGGACGAGATCGGGGGCGAGGCCGAGATGGCGGAGCACTATCCGGTCCGGATTGCCGGCGGCGCCGAGCTCGGCCTTGTAGCCGCGGCGAACGAGCGCGTGCAGCCGCTCCAGGACGGGCGAGGCGCCGGGCTCCGACGGCGTCTCGGGCATCACTTCCGCCAGGGGCCGCGCCCGGCCATAGTCCTCGCGGCCAAATTCCTCGCGGCCATGATCCTCGCGAAGGGCCGGGGCGCGGCCCTTTCCCGGGGCGATTTCAATCTCGTCTGCCATGCCGGCAAGCTAGCATGAGAGTGTTAGCCGTGCAACACACTAAGATCGGTCGGATCGGGTGGAAAGTCCCTCTAGCCTAGTCCCCGCGCCACGGCGGCGGCGATCCCAGGTCCTTGGGCTCGGGCCGGGTGATCTCCCAGTTCGCCCGCTCGAAATGGTCGACGATATGGTCGGCCACGGCGGCATGGACCTGAGGCTCCTCGTCGGGCTTGTGCCTTTTCTCGAGGGCGACGAGATGGTATTTCTCCAGCGCCCGCCAGACATGCTTGGGCATGACCCGGAGCCAGACCCGGATGGCTCGGCTAAGCTCGGCGGGGGTGACGGTGATTCGCTTGTCCATGTAGAACAGATAGCGAACGAAGGCGCGGCTTGGAAGCCGGCGCGAGCCTGCTATCCTGCCGCCATGTGCAATCTCTACCGCCAGCGGAACACCGAAAATCTGAGCCGCCTGTTCGATGCCCGCGCGCTCCGGCGCCCGTTCGAGGAGCGACCCGACATCTACCCGAAATACGAGGCGGTGGTGGTCAGGAAGGAGGGCGGCGAGCGGCTGCTCGAAAGCATGGCCTGGGGCATCGTCCGAACCCTGCCGGGCAAGAGCGGCAAGCCCGTGAAGAAGGCGGTCACCAACGTCCGCAACCTGGCCAGTCCCTTCTGGCGCTCGACCATCGCCGATCCGGCGCGGCGCTGCCTCGTCCCCTTCACATCCTTCGCCGAGCCGCGCCCCGGCAAGGATCCCGAGACCGGCCGCCCGGCCAATTGGTGGTTCACGATCGAAGGGGAGGAATGCTGCGCCTTCGCCGGCATCTGGCGCCCGAGCGACGGCGCCAACCGCTTCGCCTTTCTGACCTGCGAGCCCAACCCGCTGGTCGCCCCGCTCCACCCCAAGGCGATGCCGGTCATCCTCCAGCGCGAGGATTACGATTCCTGGCTCGACGGCGAGGCGGCCGATGCGTGCTCGCTGGCCCAGCCTTTCCCGAGCCAGCTTATGCGGGTGGCGTGAGGGAGTTATCACGGTCCGGACCCATGCAGAGGATGGTCGTCCGCTCAGCGCTTCTGCGAAGCGAACTCCTTCCTTTCTACGTTGTACCTTTGCGCCTTCGTGCCTTCTCTTGAATCTGGATGCCGAGGCGACCGGCGAGAGGCGATCGAGTTCGACCGCCTGCAGGACAGCCCGGCCTCGGCGCCTCCAGCGCCTACCCTCAAGCGGCCGACTATTTTTGAGCAAAGGCGCAAAGGCACGAAGGCACAACCTGGAAAAAGGGGCAGCCTGGGCTCCGCTGTCGGGAGGCGT
>DASWLY010000201.1:0-12305 GCA_036400035.1 Allosphingosinicella sp. | reverse complement strand
GTGCTCGGCCACGTAGAGGAAAGCGGGCGCCCCCGGCCCCCCGTTCAGATATTTGTAGCCGCAGCCCACGGCGAGCTCCGCGCCGTCGCGATTGAGGTGGAGCGGAACGGCTCCGGCGCTGTGGCTGAGGTCCCAAAGGGTCAGGGCCCCGGCCGACTTGGCGCGCGCCGTCACCCCGGCCATGTCGAAGCGGACGCCGGCTTTGAAATGGACATGGGTGAGCAGGAGCAGGTTGGTGTCGGGGCCGACCGCGGAATCCAGCGCGTCGCGCTCGACGATGTCGAGGCGACGCCCGGTGAGCTCGGCGGCGCCGGCGGCGATATGGAGGTCGGTGTGGAAGTTGCCGGCTTCCGACAGGAGCTGCCGCCGGCCGGGGGCGAGGGCGGCGGCGGCGACGATCAGCTTGAACAGGTTCACCGAGGTCGAATCGGCGACGATCACCTCGTTCGGCTTGGCTCCGATCAGGGGCGCGATCCGGGCGCCGATGCGCTGCGGCGCCTCGATCCAGCCGCGCGTGTTCCAGCTTCGGATCAGCTCCGAGCCCCATTCCTCCTCGACCAGCGCCCGCTGTCGGGCGATCGCGGCCTTGGGAAGGGCTCCGAGCGAATTGCCGTCGAGGTAGATCACATCCTCAGGGAGGTAGAAGCGATCGCGGAAGGGGCGCAGCGGATCGGCGGCGTCTAGCGCCCGCGCCTGATCGAGCGAGGTCACCTTATCTCGTCGTCCCGGCGAAAGCCGAGGCCTCGGCGAGGAGAGGCGCCGCGGTGGGTCTCCCTGAGGTCCCGGCTTTCGCCGGGATGACGGCGGAGGGCGGTCTCGATCTCCTCGACCGTCGCGGCCCAGGCCGCCGTCTCGGGAGCGATCAGCTCGACATGGCCGGTGCGGTCGATCATCCGAACCTTCACCTTGTCGCCGGCCGAGCGCATCGCCTTGGCGTAGGCCTCGGCATAGACGGTCGGGATGATCCGGTCCTGGAGGCCGTTGATCAGCACCTGGCGCACGCCCAGCGGCGCGAGGCGGGGGACGGAGGTGTCGGCGTAGACGTTGCGGCTGCTGAGCGTCGGCGGGCCGACGAGCTTCTCGATCACCTCGGTGCCGCAGCCGCTTCCGGGCGGAGTCGCGGCGAGCTCCAGGTCGGGCAGTCCGCCGAGGCTGACGACCGTGTCGATCGGGACCGGATCGGCGGAGATGAGGGGGCTGCCGCGCGGGATGAGCGGATTGGCGGAACGTGCGCTCGCCGCCTTGCGCGCGGCAAGCCACAGGGCGAGATGGCCGCCGGCCGAGTGACCGACGGCGGCGAGCGGCTGGATGTCGAGCTTGTAGCGCTCCGAATGCGTCCTAAGCGCGTCGGCCGCCGCGGCGGCATCGGCGAAGGTGCCGGGATAGCCGCCGCCGGTCCGGTCGACGCCGCGATAATCGATGTTCCAGACCGCGATCCCGCGTTTCCTCAGGTCGTCCGCGATCCAGTTCATGATCCGCCGGTCGGCGATCTCGGTCTGCCAGCAGCCGCCATGGACCATCAGCACCGTCCGGTGAGGGCCACGGCCGGCGGGGAGCCAGAGGTCGACCTTCTGCATCTGGTCGGCGCCGTAGGCGATCGTGGCATCGGGCTCCGGCCGCTCGCGCTGGAGCAGGGCGGGCCACTTCATCAGCTCGGGCGGCGCGGAAGGCGGGGAGGCGGGGGGCTCGGACACCGAGCACCCGGCTAGCGCCGCGAGGAGGGCGAGGGCAAGGGCTGGACGCATGAGGCGGCGGTAGCGGGGACCTACTCAAGAGGCAAACCCGCTGACCGGTAGGGCAAATGATAAGCCGGTGTCTGACACCGGATTATCGTTCGCGCGGGTTTTTCCGAACCGAGCGCCGGGAGGAGAGGGCACTCCCGGCGCTCGCGGGCGACTGCTTGCGTCAGGCGAAGCAGCCGAAGGGGGCGACCGCCTTGGGGAGGGTTGGGGCCGACCAAGGGGCCGCGAGGGTCGCTCCCGACGCCGTCAAGGCGAGGGCGAGGAGGATTGCGGCAAGCCTGGCGGCCAAGTCGCTCATCACGTCCCCTTCGCGCCAAGTGCGGTTCAGGCGTGGCCGGGGCCGCGGGCGCCGTGCTTCCACGGGGCGTCGAACTGGATCTCGTTGAGGCGCTTGAAGCCACGGCCGAGCCTGGCGAAAAAGCGTGCCAGGTCCTCCGAGAAAGCGTGGCCGTGCTCGAGCCAGATCCGGCTGTCCATTTCGTCGCGCATTTTATCACTCCTCCACTCGCTGGCCGCACATCGCGGCTCTTCATGAGAGGGAGATAGGAGCAGAGCTGCCGCACCGTCCAACTAAAGGCTGGACGCAGGTGATAAGCTGGACTTATCATCTCAGCCGATGCGCCACCTGCCGCCCTTATCGTCCGTCCGGGTGTTCGAGGCCGCCGCCCGGCATGAGAATTTCACCCTCGCCGCGGCCGAGCTTGGGATGACGCAGGCGGCCGTCAGCTATCAGATCCGGCTGCTCGAGGATCGGCTCGGCCTTCCCTTGTTCGTCCGCTCCAAGCGGCGGGTCACGCTGAGCGAGGCCGGGCGGCGGCTGGCGCCGGTGGTCTCGGACGCGTTCGACCGGCTGAGCGAAGGCTTTTCCGGCCTGGTCGACGAGGACGAGAGCCTGCTCGCCATCAGCACCGCCCAGACCTTCGCGTCGAACTGGCTCGCGCCCCGGCTGGGCGGTTTCCAGATCGCGCGGCCGGAGCTGGCGGTGCGGCTGCTCACCTCCAACGCGATGACCGACTTCGCGCGAGACGACGTCGATGTCGCGGTGCGGATGGGGAGCGGGCCGTGGCCCGGCCTGCGGCAGCATTTCCTCTTCTGCCTCCACGCGACCCCGGTCTGCACGCCCGAATTCCGCGATCGTCACCGGATCGAGCGTCCCTCGGACCTGCTGCGGGTCCCGCGCCTCAACCCGCAGGACGAATGGTGGAAGCAGTGGCTCGAAGCCGCGGGCCTCGATCTGCCGGACGAGGCCCGACGGCAGGGCATCCGCCTCGATTCGCAGTCGCTGGAGGGCAATGCGGTCCTCGCCGGCCAGGGCGTCGGAACGCTCACCCCGCTCTACTGGCGGAGCGATCTGGCGGCGGGCCGGCTCGTCCAGCCCTTCGAGCTGGTCGTCGTCACCGGCCCCGCCTTGTGGCTCGTCTACCCCGAGCATAAACGCGGCCGGGCCAAGATCCGCGCCTTCCGCGACTGGCTCCTCGCGGAGATCGCGGCCGACGCGCCCGCCGCACCGGCCGAAGCCTTCAAGCCTCCGGAGTCGGCGCCCGAAGGTTGAAGCGGCGGGCGAGCTTTCGCCCGCCCCAGACCAGCAGGCCGATCAGGACCGCCCACGGCAGCAGGGTGACCAAGGCGACGAAGATCCAGGCGAGGGCGCCGAGGAAATTGTCGATCGCGTCGCTCAGGGCGCGCGCGAAGCTCGGCCGGCCGCGGAAGCCGGGGGCGAGGTCGCCGGAGCCATAATTGAACGTCATCGGAGTCGTCGCGAGCGATTCCTGCTGCTCGGTGCGGACGGCGCGGGAGGCGCGCATCCGCTCCCTCAGCTGCTGGGCCTGGAGCTGGAGCTCGGCGCGCTCGGAGCCGCGCAGGCCCGCCCGGGCGAGCTGCTCCTCGACCCGCTTCAGCTCCTCGTCGAGACTGCCTTCCTGGCGCCTGGCGACGCTGATCTTGCTGCCGACGTCCTCGCCGCTGATCTCGGAGTCGACGAGCATACCCTCGGCGCGGACGACGGCGTCGATCCCCTGCTTGCCGAACTCGCGGGCCAGAGCCGGGTCGAGCTTGAAGGCGAGCATCGCCTCGATATCGTCGTCGACCAGCCGATAGCGAAGGCCGGTGATCCGGCAGCGCTCGACGCCCAGCTTTTCGCAAGCCTGCGCATGCTGCTCCTGGACGCCCTGGACGCGCTCGGCGGGCAGCCGGAACGCGTAGCGATAGTTGAAAGCGACTCCCGGCGCGGCGGTGACGGCGACGTTCGGCCCGGCCGAGCTCTCGGCCACGGCGTCCATTGCAACGTCGGCCGAATTCTGGGTGGAGGAGGGGCTGCCTGAACGATCGTCTTGAGGCTGGCCGCAGCCGGCGGCGGTGAAAAGGAGAAGCAGTCCAAGGGGCTTGCGCATGCTCGTCTCTCCCGATGTCTTTCGTCGTCCGACGGAGTCGGCGGCACTACTCTACCGATTCAGTTGACAAGAGCAACAGGCGCTCGCAACAGGCGCTCGCAACAGGCTGGCCCGGCTGCTATCCGACCGCCATGTCCGACACCGTCAACGATATCGATCCGATCCAGAATCACAGGTTCGAGGATGCGCTTTCGCAGCGTTATCTCGTCTACGCCCTCTCGACGATCACCGCCCGCTCGCTGCCCGACGTTCGCGACGGGCTGAAGCCCGTCCACCGCCGGCTGCTGTGGGCGATGCGCCTGCTCCGCCTCGATCCCGCCGCCGGCTACAAGAAATGCGCCCGGGTCGTCGGCGACACGATCGGCAAATACCATCCGCACGGCGACCAGTCGGTCTACGACGCGATGGTCCGCCTCGCCCAGGATTTCTCGCTCCGCTACCCGCTCGTCGACGGGCAGGGCAATTTCGGCAATATCGACGGCGATAACGCCGCCGCCTACCGCTACACCGAAGCCCGCCTCACCCCCGCGGCGATCGAGTTGATGGCGGGGCTCGACGAGGGCACGGTCGACTATCGGCCGACCTACAATGGCGAGGAGGAGGAGCCGGAAATCTTTCCGGGCCTGTTCCCGAACCTGCTCGCCAACGGCGCCAGCGGGATCGCGGTCGGGATGGCGACTTCGATCCCGCCGCACAACCTCGCCGAGATCGTCGACGCCGCGATCGTGGTGATCAAGGATCCCAAGGCCGATCACGCCGCCCTGATGGAAAAGGTGCAGGGACCGGACTTTCCGACCGGCGGGGTATTGGTCGACAGCCCCGAGGTGATCGCCTTGGCCTATGCGACGGGCCGCGGGGCGTTCCGGGTTCGCGGCCGCTTCTCGACCGGCAGGAATGCCGAGGCGGAATGGGAGGCCGACGGGATCGAGAAGCTGCCCAACGGGGTGTGGCAGCTCGTCATCTCCGAGATCCCGTACCAGGTGCCCAAGAGCAAGCTGATCGAGCAGATAGCGGCCCTGATCTCCGACAAGAAGCTGCCCATCCTCGCCGACGTCCGCGACGAGTCCGACGCCCGGATCCGGATCGTCATCGAGCCGCGCAGCCGGACCATCGACCCCCAGCTCCTCAAGGAAAGCCTGTTCCGGCTCACCGATCTCGAGATTCGGGTGCCGCTCAACATGAACGTGCTCGATGCCGACCGGACTCCCCGGGTGATGGGCCTCAAGGAGGTCCTCTCGGCCTGGGTGGCCCACCAGTTCAGCGTCCTGATGCGGCGCTCGCAATACCGGATCGGGAAGATCGACGACCGGCTGGAGCTGCTCGAAGGCTATATCATCGCCTTCCTCAACCTCGATCGGGTGATCGAGATCATCCGCACCGAGGACGAGCCCAAGCCGGTGATGATCGCGGAGTTCGCGCTCAACGACCGCCAGGCGGAGGCCATCCTCAACATGCGCCTGCGCTCGCTGCGCAGGCTCGAGGAGATGCAGCTCAGGGGAGAGCGGGATAAACTGATCGCCGAGCGCAAGGGTCTCGAAGCTTTGGTCAACGACCCGAAGCTTCAGCGCAAGCGGCTGGTGAAGGATCTGACGGCGCTTCGCGACCGGTTCGGCCCGGCGACCGAGCTCGGCCGCCGCCGCACCCTGATCGAGGAGGCGGCGCCCGCCCGGGATATCCCTTTGGAGGCAATGATCGAGCGGGAGCCGATCACGGTGATCATGTCGCAGCGCGGCTGGATCCGGGCGATGAAGGGTCATGTCGATCCCGCCGAGGCGGAGGCTCTGAAGTTCAAGGAGGGCGACGGCCGCCGCTTCTTCTTCCACGCCCACACCACGGACAAATTGCTGCTCGCCGCCGCCGACGGCCGCTTCTACACGCTGGCGGCCGACCGGCTGCCCGGCGGGCGCGGCTTCGGCGAGCCGGTCAAGCTGATGGTCGACATCGAGGGCGAGGCCAATATTGTCGACCTGTTCCGAGCCGGAGTGGCCGCCAAGCTGCTGCTCGCCACCTCGGACGGCCGCGGCTTCGTCACCTCGACCGCCGGCGCCGTCGCAGAGACCCGCAAGGGCAAGCAGGTCGTCAACCTGAAGCCCGGCGCGCGGCTGAAGATCGTCCGGCCGATCGGCGAAGCGGACGATTATGTCGGGGTGATCGGTGAGAACCGGAAGATGGTCGTCTATCCCCTCGCCGAGCTGCCGGAAATGGCTCGCGGCTCGGGCGTCCAGCTCCAGCGCTACCGCGACGGCGGCCTCGCCGGAGCGACCAGCTTCCGCTTCGCCGACGGCCTGAGCTGGCCGATGGGCGGCGAAAGCGGCCGGACCCGGACTGAGAGCGACATGAACCCCTGGCGCGCCGCCCGCGGCGCCGCCGGGCGAATGCCCCCGACGGGGTTCCCGAAGGAGAATCCGTTCGGGTGAGGCCTACCTTTGAGCTGATCTCCGTCATCCCGGCGAAAGCCGGGACCTCAGGTCGAGAAGGCACGGCGGATCTCCACGAGATCCCGGCTTTCGCCGGGATGACGGGGGCGAGTTCGGAATGACAGGCCAGACGGCTCCCCCCTCAAATCGGGCGGCAACCTGTTTCCCTATTCCTCCGCACGTCGCTGGCTTTCGCGAAGGGCCTGATCGACATGGCGCCGGGCGATGGCCCGCTGCGCCGCCGAGTCCGCGGGAAAGCCCGCTTCGGCCCATTCCCGCTCGATCGCCTGAAGCGTCCGGGCCACCACCGGGCCGGGCTCGAGACCCATGGCGATGAGGTCGCCGCCGCCGGCCCGAAGCCGCGGCCGCTGCCAGCCGACGAGCGGGGCCGCCGATTTCGGATCGGCCTCGCCCAGCAGGATCCGGTCGACCGCCTCGTCGGCCCCTATCTGGTAGGCGAGGGCCTCCGGCGCCCGCGGGTCCCCCTCGTCGCGCATAGCCGCCGAGGTCAGCCTTTTGGCGGCCCGGTTCGACAGGCGCAGGCGGGCCGCGACCGCCGCCGCGCGATCCCCGTCCGGCGGGAGCAAGGCCGCCAGCCGGCGAAGCGGGTGCGGCGCGATCCCAGCCTCCGACTCCCGGGCGATCAACCTTGCCAGACGCTCGATGCCGTCGGCGCCGATCTCCGGAAGCACCGGCTTCAGGATCGAGCGCCCGACCATCAGCCGGACGGCTTCCACCGGTTCGGGAAGCGCGAGCAGCTTGGTCAGCTCGTCGGCGATCCGTTCGCGCGACAGGGCCATCAGATCGTTGGCGCGGGCCGTGCAGGCGTCGAGCGCCGCCGCATTCGGCTCGCCGACTCCGAAGCGGGCGAAGAAGCGGAAGAATCTCAGGATCCTGAGATGGTCTTCCGCGATCCGGGTGAGCGGGTCGCCGATGAAGCGGACGCAGCGGGCCGCGAGATCCGCCTCTCCCCCGAAATAGTCGTGGATTAGCAGCGTGAGCGGATCGGCGAGGAGGGCGTTGATCGTGAAGTCCCGGCGGGCCGCGTCCTCGCGCCAGTCGTCCGTGTAGGCGATGGTGGCGCGCCGGCCGTCGGTGGCGACGTCGCGCCTGAGCGTCGTCACCTCCACCGGCTTGCCGGCGACCACCGCGGTGATGGTGCCATGGGCAAGGCCGGTCGGCACCGCCTTGATCCTCGCCTTGCCGAGCCGCTCCAACACCTCCTGCGGCGGAAGCCGCGTGGCGAGGTCGACGTCGCTTACCGGCAGCCCGAGCAAAGTGTCTCGGACGCACCCTCCGACATAGCGGGTATCGCCGTCCCGGCCGCCGAGCGCTTCGAGCAGGGCCTTCATCCCTTCCCCTCGCTGCCAGGGTGCCTTGGGCAGCTTCATCCCGCGAGCTCCAGCCGGCGCGAGAGGTTGACGATCATCGCCGCCGTCGCCCCCCAGATCCGCCGGCCTTCCCACTCGATCTCGTAATAGCAGCGTTCCCGGCCTTGCCACTCGACCGTCCGAACCACCTGGTGAAGCGGATCGAGCAGGAAGTGGAGCGGCGCCTCGAACATCGCCGCGACCTCGCCGGCCTGCGGCTCGAGCGGGAGGCCGGGCGGCACGACCCCGACGACGGGAGTCACCTCGAAGCCGGTGACGGTGCGGTAGAGGTCGGCGGTGCCGATCACTTCCACCGAGTGGCGGGGAAGGGCGATCTCCTCCTCGGCCTCGCGCAGCGCGGCGGCGATGGGGCCGTCGTCTCCGGGGTCGATCCGGCCGCCGGGGAAGCTGATCTGCCCGGGATGCTTGCGCATCGTCTTGGGCCGTTCGGTGAGGATGATCGTGGGCGAGGGATGGTCGACCACCGCCACCAGCACCGCGGCCGGGGTGAGATCGCCCTCGACGCCCTCCGGGACGTCGCCCTCGAGAAGGATCGGCCGCCGCCGCCGGCCTCGCTCCAGCGCGTCGCGCAGCCGGGCGGCAAGGCTCATCCCGCCGGCTCCATCGGGAAGAAGGCGCCGCCGCTCCACAGGCCTGGGGGATCGCCGCCGGCGAGCGCGAGCTCGGCCAGCTCGTAATAGACGGGACGGGCGACGAGCGCGTCGAGCCCGGCCCGAACCTCCAGATAGGGGTGAGGCCCTTCCGCTCCTCCTTCGAACCGCAACGCATGGGAGGGGCCCGCGACGACGACGTCGCCGGTGTTGAGCCGGAAGGCGAGCGACATCGCCTCGCCCTCGCCTTCAACCTTCAGCTCGACGGCGACGAACGGTGCGTCCTCGACCTGGATGTCGAGCTTCTCGACCGGAGTCACCAGGACGAAGCGGCCGTCGGGCTCGCGCCTCAGGATGGTCGAGAACAGGCGCACCATCGCCTGCCGCCCGATCGGGCTGCCCTGGTGGTACCAGGTGCCGTCGCGGGCGATTCGCATCTCGCTGTCGCCGCAGTGGGAGGGATTCCACTTTTCGACGGGCGGCAGCTTCTTCTCCTCGGCCAGGCGGGCGATCTCGGCGAGCGAGAGTCCGGCGAGGTCGTCGGTGGGCGGGGGCATCGGCATGGCGCGGCGACCTTGGCGGGGCGAAAGCCCGGCGGCAAGCCTTGCCGCCTTCCCCGGTCCATCCTATCCGGCGCCATGGCCAGCGAATTCGAGGGGCCGCGGACGGCGATCGTCACCGGCGGCGCGAGGCGGATCGGCGCCGCCTTGTGCCGGGCGCTGGCGCAGGACGGCTGGCACCTGCTCATCCATTGCCACCGGTCCGTAGCGGAGGCGGAGGCGCTGGCGCTCGATCTGGGCGATTCGGCCGTGGTCGCCGCCGACCTTGCCTCGCCCGATGCGGCGGCGCGGGTGATGGCGGCGCTGGAGGGGCTGCCGCCGGCGCGACTGCTGGTCAACAACGCCTCCCGATTCGCCTATGACAGCGCCGACGACTTCACGGTCGAGAGCTGGGAGGCGCATCTCGCCGCCAATTTGCGGGCGCCGGCGCTGCTTTCCCAGGCCTTCGCGGCGCGGGCCCAAGGCGGCGGGCTGATCGTCAACCTGCTCGACGCGAAGCTCGAGCAGCCCAACCCCGATTTCTTCAGCTACACCGTCTCCAAGGTCGGCCTCGCCGGCCTTACCGAGCTTTGCGCCCGGGCCTGGGCCGCGCGCGGCATCCGGGTCTGCGGGATCGCGCCTTCGGTCACCCTGGTCTCCGGCGCCCAGAGCCTGGACAATTTCGACTCCGTCCATGCGCTCAACGCGCTCCGGCGCGGAGTCCGGGTCGAGGAGATCGTCGGAGCGCTGCGCTTCATCATTGCCACGCCGAGCCTCACCGGGCAGACGGTCACGCTCGACGGCGGCCAGCGATTCCTCGGCCTTCCCCGCGACGTTCAATTCCTGGAGCCCGGCGATGGATGAGGCGGTGAAGCTCGACGGCCTCGTGCCCGCGCGGCTTGCGCCCAGGAGCCGCAAGATCGTGCTCGACGATTATTGCGTCGCCGCCGACATCGGCTTCCACGATTTCGAGGTCGGCGCTCCGCAGCGGCTGCTGGTCACGGTCGAGGTCTGGGTGGACGAGGCGAGCTTCCCCGCCGGCGACGAGCCGGGCGACGCCTGGGATTACGATTTCCTTCGGACCGGAATAGGCGCCGTGATCGAGGGCCGCCGCTTCAACCTCCAGGAGACGGTGGCTCGGGAGATTTACGAACTGGTCGCGGCTCGGCGCGGAGTCACCGGCCTTCGGGTCGCCGTCCGCAAGCCGGACGTCTATCCCGACTGCGCCGGGGTAGGGGTGGAGCTGACGTCTTATTGACCGTCATCCCGGCGAAAGCCGGGACCTCCGGACGAGAAGTCTGGGCGGGTCTCCACGAGGTCCCGGCTTCCGCCGGGATGACGGAGTACATCCCTCCTTCACCCCCGCGCCCGACTCCGCACGCATGGTCCGAGCCGCTCCAGCACCAGCCGGTAGTCCGCCTGGATCGCCGCGACGCCCTCGGCATCGGCTTCGGCCAGGCTCTGCCTGGGCAGCGAGCGGGGCAGCCCGCAGGCGAGGCGGTACCACAGCAGCGTGCCCGGCGCCGGCGGTTCCGCCGCCTCGTCGACGATCTCGCTCAGCGCCACCGCCCAGATCGGGGTCTCGCCCGGACGGCGGAGCACGGTCAGCGACACCGGCGTTCCGCCGGCGGTCTGCAGGAAGACCTGGGTCTCGCTCTCGCCGCGGACCGCTCCGGGAACGTGGAAGGCGCGGCCGATGCCGGCGATTCGCGGCGGCGGCGAGGCCGAGCTCGCCTCGCGGATGATCGACCGCAAGGTCGAGGCCCGCTCCGCCGTGAAGGGGATCTGGGCGTCGGGCGCCACCAGCCGAAGCTCGCCCGGCCGGCCGGCGACCGGCTCGGCGAGGAGGAGGAAGTCGCTTCCCTTGCGCGGCTTGGGCGCCTTGCCCCCGGCATCGCGCGGAAGGTCGACGACGTAGCTGAGCCGGGCCGGAAGCGACTGCGGCGCGCGGATCAGCGAGACCAGGCTCGCCTGGACGTAGAATCGTGCCATGCCGGGACGAAGCCCCGGCGACCGATCCGCCTTGACCGCGACCGCCTCCGTCACCCGCACCTGGGCCGCGACCGGCGCGGCGAGCGCGAGGTCGGCGAGATCGGCGTAGGTGGGCGCCGCGGCCGCCGGGGCCTGCGATTCGGCCGGAGCCGCCGCGGCCGCCAGCAGCGCCGCCATCACCGCCCGTTTACAAAAAGTTAGCGAGCGTTCCACCGTTCCGCCTCCGTAAGTTTATGCCCCGTTTCCCATATGCTTAGCGGGATGAACGGCGGATTTCCGCGATTCTAGCGGCATTTGGCTTGCGCATACAGGAGGATTGCGTCCACCTTTGTCTCACGATAGAGAACCGGCTCCTGCCGATGATATGTTGATACATCGCATATCGGATGGAGCCGTTGGGGATCAGCCGCGTTGTTGGATGCGCGCGGGTCCCCGGCAGAGGGACGAAGAGAGGGAGTGTGGCTGATTAATGGCATATGCTGACAACAGGATGAGCCGGAGCCGCATGACGGCGATCTTCATCGTCGCCCTGCTCCACGCTCTCCTTGGCTACGCGCTCGTCACCGGCCTTGCCTACAATGTGGTCAAGAAGGTGGCGGCTGATCTCAAGACGTTCAACGTCGAGGAGGAGCCGCCGCCCCCCGAGGAGAAGCCGCCGCCCCCGCCGCCGGACCAGCCGCAGACTCCGCCGCCGCTGGTGACTCCGCCGCCGATCGTTCGGACGAATACGCCGCCGCCGCCTATGGTGACGACGAATATCGCTCCGCCTCCGCAGATGACGTACACGGCTCCACCGGCGCCACCGGCTCCGCCGGCGCCTCCGGCTCCGCCGCCGCCGCCGCCTCCGCCGCCGCCCAAGAAGGTCACGCCCGCCCGGGCGAAGGCGAATCTCGCCTCGCTCTTCTCGGACGAGGATTATCCGGCTTCGGCGGTACGCGCCGGGGAAGCGGGGGCGACCGGCTTCCGGCTCGAAGTCGGGGCGAACGGCCGGGTCACCAACTGCACGGTGACCTCGTCGAGCGGCTCGTCGGCGCTGGACAGCACCACCTGCCGGCTGCTGAGATCGCGGGCCCGTTTCTCGCCCGCGACCGACAGTAGCGGCGCGAGCACGGCCGACAGCGTCAGCGGCCGGATCGTGTGGCGTCTGCCGGCGGACTGAGGACGGACCGAACGGAAATCAGCATTTTCATTTTCTATTGAGAGGAAAGTAGAGACCATGGCCACCCCCGCACCAGGCGCCGCCC
>DASWLY010000200.1:0-5624 GCA_036400035.1 Allosphingosinicella sp. | reverse complement strand
CTGGTGCCGGACGGTGGGCTCAAGCTCACGCCGCGCCATTATTCCTATCTGAAGATCTCCGAGGGCTGCAACCATCGCTGCAGCTTCTGCATCATCCCGAGCCTTCGCGGAGACCTCGTCAGCCGCCGCCCCGACGCGATCCTTCGCGAGGCGGAGAAGCTGGTCGCGGCCGGGACGAAGGAGCTGCTGGTGATCAGCCAGGACACCTCGGCCTACGGAGTGGACACGAGGCACGCCTCGTGGCCGTGGAAGGGCGGCGAAGTCCGGGCCCATATGACCGACCTCGCCCGCGAGCTCGGCAGGCTGGGGGCCTGGATCCGGCTCCACTACGTCTACCCCTATCCGCACGTCGACCAGGTCATCCCGCTCATGGCCGAGGGGCTGGTCCTCCCCTATCTCGACATCCCGTTCCAGCACGCGTCGCGCAACGTCCTCAAGGCGATGCGCCGCCCGGCCAACGAGGCGAAGGTCCTGGAGCGGATCCACCGCTGGCGGGAAATCTGCCCGGACATCGCCATCCGCTCGACCTTCGTCGTCGGCTTTCCGGGCGAGACCGAAGCGGATTTCGAATATCTGATGCGCTGGCTTGAGGAAGCGCAGCTCGACCGCGTCGGCGCCTTCCGCTTCGAGCCCGTCGAAGGCGCGGCCGCCAACAGCCTGCCGGACGCTGTGCCGGAGGAGGTCAAGGAGGAGCGCTACGCCCGGCTGATGGACCTCACCGCCCGCATCTCCGCCGCCAAGCTCCGGGCGAAGATCGGCCGCGAATTGGACGTCATCATCGACCTCGCCGACGACGAAGGCGGCGCCACCGGGCGCTCGAAGGCCGACGCTCCGGAGATAGACGGCGAGGTCCACCTGCGCGACGCGCCGGGGGCGAAGCCGGGCGACTTGCTGCGCGTCCTCGTCGAGGATGCGGACGAGCACGACCTGTTCGGAGTGCCAGCCGCGCTTGCACGCTGATTGCCTGTGCAAGCACGCTGGGTTATAAGATCGACATGAAGCCCCGCCGCCAACAGGCACCGATCACCATCCGCTCCGACCGGGCCGCTAAGCGCCTTGCGCTTTTGACCCGAACGGGCCGCAGCCAGGCCGAAATTATCGAGGAAGCGCTCGAGAAGGTCCCCTTGCCTCCGACGGACGATCAGGAACGTCAGGCCTTCCTCGACGAAATCGATGAAATCACGCTTCGGGCCGCCGGCCGTCCAAGAAAGTGGAAGTCTCTCGCCGAATTTGACGAAGCGACCTATGACGAGCGCGGTCTGCTCAAGTGATCGTCGACACGTCTGCGCTGATCGCGCTCCATCTACGTGAGGACGGCTGGGAGACGCTCAGGGATGCACTTGCCGCAGAAGATGCCCTTATCCCTGCACCGGTGGTAGTTGAGTTCAGCCTCGTCACCTCGCTTTCAGCAAATGATCCCGATCCCGACGCCCGAGTCCTGCTCTCGAAACTTCTGGAAAGGTCGTGCCGGGTCGACTCCTTCTCGGATGAAGACGCCGCACTATCGGCCGAAGCTCATCGCCTCCACGGCCGCGGCAACGGACGGGGAGGAAAGCTCAACATGCTGGACGTGATGGTCTATTGCGTTGCCAAGCGGCTGGGCCGGCCGATCCTGTGCACCGGCCGCGATTTCGCTTCGACCGACGCCCGAATCCATCCCGCCAGCCGACCATGGTGACCCAATGAGCGACCTTTCGACCCTCCTCCAGCCCGACAAGGGCCAAGGCGCGACCTCGATCCACCTCGTCGACAAGAAGGGGTTCGAGACCTGGGTGAAAGCCCAGCCGGAGCGGGTACGGCGAGCGGCGGGAGCCCAGGGCTTCCGCGGCGAAAGCTCCCAGCTGGCCATCCTTCCGGGTGAGCAGGCGGAATGGTCGGCCGCGCTCGGCGTCGCCGATGTCGGCTCGCTCAGCCCCTGGTGCCTCGCCAAGGCGGCGGAAGGGCTGCCGGAAGGCAGATACCGGCTCGAGGGCCGCGCGCCTGGGGTCGCGGCGCTCGGCTGGCTGCTCGCCCAATATCGATTCGAGCGGTACAAGAAGGCGGCGGGAAAGACGGGGCCGCGGGTCCTGCTCACGCCCGAGCCGGCGCGGATCGAGGAGATGGTGCACCTCGCCGAGGCGACCAACCTGGTACGGGACCTCGTCAACGTTCCGGCCGGCGACCTCGGCCCCGCCGAACTCGAGGCGGCGGTGCGCGAGGTCGCGGCGGAATGCGGCGGCGAGGTGAGCGTCACGTCCGGCGCCGCGCTGGAGGAAGGCTATCCGATGATCGCCGCCGTCGGCCGGGCCGCCACCGCGGAGCGCTCGCCGCGCCTCGTCGAGCTCGAATGGGGCGACCGGCGGCATCCCCGGATCGCCATCGTCGGCAAGGGCGTCTGCTTCGATTCGGGCGGGCTCGACATCAAGCCGGCCGCCGGGATGCGCATCATGAAGAAGGACATGGGGGGCGCCGCGCACGCTCTGGCGCTGGCGCGGCTGGTGATGAAGAACCGCCTCCCCGTCCGCCTCCACCTGCTCATCCCCGCCGTCGAGAACGCCGTCTCCGGCGCCGCCTTCCGCCCCGGCGACGTGCTGAGGAGCCGCAAGGGCCTCACCGTCGAAGTGGACAATACCGACGCCGAAGGGCGCCTCATCCTCGGCGATGCGCTCGCAAAGGCAGCGGAGGGGGAGCCGGAGCTGATCCTCGACTTCGCGACCCTCACCGGGGCGGCGCGGACGGCGCTCGGTCCCGACCTTCCGGCCCTGTTCGCCAATGACGACGCGCTTGCCGGGGCGCTTCTCGCGGGCGGCGAGGCGACGGCCGACCCGGTCTGGCGGATGCCGCTCTGGGCGCCCTACGAAGAGATGCTCGCTTCCGATATCGCCGACCTGAGCAATTCGGCCGACTCGCCGATGGCCGGGGCGGTCACGGCGGCGCTGTTCCTGAAGAAGTTCGTGCCCGAGGGCCTGCCCTGGGCGCATTTCGATACCTATGCCTGGCGCGGCTCGGCGAAGCCCGGACGGCCCAAGGGCGGCGACGCGTTCGGGCTCCGAGCGGCCTGGGCGGCACTGTACAATCGCTATAACCATTGTTAGTCCGCGCGGTTTTTGCGTCGAATTCCCAATATTTAACGAAACGAAAAGCATCCTGACTGGTTTAGGAGCCGGAACAAGTCGCCTTCGGAATTTGGAGACAAGCCGGTGTCAGAGCGCGCTCTCAGGAGCTGGATGCAGACGCTGATCAGCTATGTGCGGTCAGGGCAGCCGGATCTCACCAATCGCCAGATGGCGCTTCTTCTGCTCGTCTATCTCTCGCCCGGCCCCCACACCGTCCGCGGCCTCGCCCACATATTGGGCGTCTCCAAGCCGGTGATCACGCGCGCCTTGAATACGCTGGGCACGCTCGGCTATCTGCGCCGCGTGCGCGACGAGGCGGACCGCCGCAACGTCTTCGTCGCCCAGACCAGCATAGGGCAGGAGTTCCTTGAGCGCTTCGAACGCAATATCGAGCAGCAGGAAGGCGCCAGCCCCGGCCGCCGCGGCGCGTCGAAGGAACGGGGAATCCTCCTCCAGCATTGAGCGGCGTATCGCGCTGGACGGGCCCTCGGTCCGCCTCGATCCGCGCCTCAATGCCTGGCGAAGCGACATCGCCGACATCGCTCTGGCCGGCCGCCTTTTCGCCCCCCATTATGCCGCGCCGTTGATCCGCGCCTGCGGGCTGATCGCCACCTCGGTCCTTCAGGAACCTGCGGACGGGGCCGAGGCGGTCTCCGAGCTGCTGCCGGGCGAGCGCTTCGCGGTGCTCGACCTCACCGCCGGCTGGGCCTGGGGCTATTGCCTCGCCGACCATAGGGTCGGCTATGTGGAGGCGATAGAGCTCGCCGAGCCGCTCGAGCCCACCCATGTCGTGGTCGAGGCCCAGGCGCCGGTGCAGGCGGGGCCGGACCCGCTCGCCGCGACGCTCGCCCACCTGCCGATGGGCGCTCGCCTCCATGGCGAAGCGCGCGGCGCCTCGCTGGAGTTCGAGGGCGGATTCGTGCCGCTCGCTTATCTGCGCCCCGTCGGCGAGCATGAGGAGGATCCGGTGGCGGTGGCTCAGCGGCTGCTCGGAGCGCCCTATCGGCCCGGCGGCCGGACCTGCCACGGCATCGACTGCTCGGGCCTCGTCCAGCTCTCGCTTCAGCTTTGCGGCGTCGAGGCCCCCCGCGACACGCGGGAGCAGCGAGGGCTGGGAGCGGCTCTTCCCGACGATGCGCCGTTGAAGCGCGGCGACCTTCTTTTCTGCGAGAACCACGTCGGGATGATGGTCGACGATCTGATGGCGATCCAGGTCAGCTGGGAAGGCCAGAAGGTAGCGGTCGAGCCCTTCGCCTGCGCCCAGGCGCCAGGCAGCGAAGCGGCCATCGAGCGGAGGAGGCTGACGCTGTAGACGCTGACGCCCCGTCATTGCGAGCGCAGCGAAGCAATCCAGTGCCTAGCTCGATACAAGACGCAGCGCTGGATTGCCGCGTCGCTGCGCTCCTCGCAATGACGGCTACATCTCCCCCCTCGCGCGCCTGATCGCAAACCATTTGCGGACGTTGGCATTATGCTCGGCGAGCGTGTTCGCGAAGACGTGGCCGCCGGTGCCGTCGGCGACGAAGTAGAGGGCCTGGGTCGGCTCCGGGTTGAGCACCGCGGCGATCGAATCCTTGCCGGGATTGGCGATCGGGCCGAGCGGCAGGCCGGCGCGGGCATAGGTGTTGTAGCCATTATCCGCATTCAGCTCGGAGCGCAGGATCCGGCGCCCGAGCGGCTTGCCCCTGGTGATCGGGTAGATGACCGTCGGATCGGCATCGAGCTTCATCCCCTGCCGGAGCCGGTTCGAATAGACTCCGGCGATCATCCGCCGCTCGGAGGCCTTGCCGGTCTCCTTCTCGACGATCGAGGCGAGGATGATCGCCTCCCGCGGAGTCTTGACCACCGTCGCCGGGTTCCGCTTCGGCCAAAGCGCGTCCAGGGTCTTGGTCATCGCCGCCTGCATCCGCTTCATCACCGCCGAGCGGGCCTCGCCGCGCTGGTAGCTGTAGCTGTCGGGCAGAACGCTCCCCTCCTCCGGCACCGGCACTTCGCCGGTCAGCGTCGCCGCCTTCATCAGCCGCTCATGCACCATCACCGAGGGCAGGCCTTCGGGGATGGTGACCATCCGCTGCAGGGTCCTGGCGTCCTGGAGCAGGGCGAGGACCTCGGCGTGGCTGGCGCGCGCCGGAAACTCGTATTCGCCGGCCTTGATCGGCTCGCGGCTGCCCAGAAGCTTCGCCTGAAACAGGAAACGCTCGGCGGACCCGATCACGCCCGCTTTCTCGAGCTGCCGGGCGGCCTCGACGAGGCTGGTGCCCGAGGCGATCACCACCGGCGTCGGCCGCTGCGCCGGGCCGGCGCCGCTCCAGCCCTGGATGAACCAGAGCCCGACGGCGAGTCCCGCCACCGCCAGCAGGACGAGCGCGAGGAGCTTCTTCATCGGTCGGGTCAGAGCGCCCGCATCACCAGGCTGGCATTGGTCCCGCCGAAGCCGAAGCTGTTGTTCAGCACCGCCTTGACCTGCCGCTCCTTGGGGACGTGCGGCACGAGATCGACGCCCGCGGTGCCGTCGCTGGGGTCGTCGAG
>DASWLY010000199.1:0-7580 GCA_036400035.1 Allosphingosinicella sp. | reverse complement strand
TACTCTACCGCTTCTTCGCCGGCAGATCGTCGATAATCGCATGGAGCGCGTCGAGGCACGAGCGGGCGAGGTGGGCGCTTCGCTCGGGCGACCAGCCGCGCCTCGGGTCGGGCAGGTCGTCATTGTCCTTGAACGGCATCTCCAGGGTCATGGACACGGCGCCGAAGCGTTCGGCCAGCTGCGAGGTCGACATCGACATGTTCGCCTCGCCCGGCCTGGAGATTTCGTAGCCCTTGCGGGTCTGGAAATCGGGGGAGACTCGGACCAGCGCCTCGCTGAACCGCTCGAACAGCTTCTGCTGGCCCTCGTTCCAGCTCGGTATGCCCTCGAAGCCGGCGAGGAAGTTGGCCGGGATCGCCTCGTCGCCATGGACGTCCATGGCGAAATCGACTCCGGTCCGGTCCATCTCGTTGCGCACGCACAGGACTTCCGGGCTTCGCTCCGGGCTCGGATCGTGCCACTCCCGGTTGAGGTTGGTGCCGACGGCGTTGGTGCGCAGGTGGCCGCGGCGTGACCCGTCCGGGTTCATGTTCGGGACGATGTGAAAGGTCGCCTTGGCGAGCAGGCGCCGGGCTACCGGATCGCCTTCGTCCAGCAGCTTCTCGAGCGCGCCCTCCATCCACCATTCCGCCATCGTCTCGCCCGGATGCTGGCGGCCGTAGAGCCAGACCTGGACCGGCCCCTCGCCGATCCTCAGATAGTCCATCTCCTGCCCGTCGAGGCTCTGGCCCAGCGAGCGGTGCTCCACCGCCGGATGGCCGGCGACGGAGGCGACGAGGTCGTGGTGCCGCTCCATCGTGTAGGGCGCGAAATAGGCGAACCAGACGCTGTTGGACGGCGGCGTCAGGCGGACCGTGAGGATCCCATCCTCATAGCTTGTGTCGACCCGCTCCCACTCCTCGCGGTCCATCGACATGCAGGTACGGTAATTCTGCCAGCCGAGCGGATAGGCGGCGCCGGCGCAGTTGAGGATCCTGAGCTCGACCTCCCGCCCGGCTCCCCCGGTGAGGCGGAAATAGAACCATTGGTAGAAATCCGAAGCATGGTCCTTGGCGATCTCGAGATCGACTCGGTTGCCCTGGATGGCGACGGGACGAATGTTGCCGCCATCGAAGGGGCTGGTAACGGATAGGGTCATCGGACCCTGATAGTGCGGCCCGACTCGCCGGGGAAGTCCCGAAACAGGGCTTCGGCGAGCCGCTCGACGGCGGCCGTTCGGGACGCTTGGGCGCTTCCCGTCGGGGCCTCGCCAACGGCCCGGCCCTCCCAGAAGACGGTGCCGTCGGAGCGGCGCCGGATGGCGACCTCGAGCAGGCTCGCAGTGACGTTGGCCGAGGTGCCTTCAGGCGCGCCCCCGGAGACTCCGCGGCCGATTCGGGCGGCGCTGAGCGCGGCGATCGCCTCGCGGCTGCCCTGCTCGAGGTCGAGGAGGGCGATCTGCTCCGATCCCGTCGTCGTCGGCACCACCGTCCAGCCGAGGCGGCTGAGCTGGCGTCCGACCGCGGCCGCATAAGCGGGGAATTCCGGCCGGTTGGCGTCGGCCTTGTCGAACGGCTCGATCGCGATCTGCGACCGGGCGACCGTCTCGCCGAGGTGGAAGCGGGCGACGTCGACTCCGCCGGCCGTGGGCCTCTCCTTGCCGCCGCCGCCGGCGCAGGCGGTCAGCGCCGCCGCCAGCAGGAGGGGAAGGCTGCGCAGAAAAGCTGTTTTCATCCCGGTACCTCTTGGTCTAGCGCCCGCGCATCATATGGGCGCTGTAACGATCCTCTCAGCGCTCTTGCCGCATTCGGGTTCCCCGAGGGAAGAGGTTAGATGAACAAGCCTGTTGTGCTGGTGACCGGCGGCGCCGGCTATATCGGCAGCCACGCCGTGCTCGCCTTGCTGGACTCGGGCTGGAAGGTCGTCGTCATCGACAACCTTACCACCGGATTCCGCTGGGCGGTTCCGGAGGCGGCGATCTTCGTTGAAGGCGATATCGGCGACCAGGCGCTGGTCGCTCGGCTGATCGAGGAGCACGCAATCGGCGCGATCATCCACTTCGCGGGCTCGATCGTCGTTCCCGAATCGGTCGAGCAGCCGCTGAAATATTATGAGAACAACACGGTGAAGAGCCGCTCCCTGATCGAGAGCGCGGTTCTTGGCGGGGTCCGCCACTTCATCTTCTCCTCCACCGCGGCAACCTACGGGATTCCGGAGCGGGTGCCGGTCGTCGAGAGCAGCCGGACCCAGCCGATCAATCCCTATGGCTGGTCGAAGCTGATGACCGAGCGGATGCTCGCCGACACCGCCTTCGCGCACCCGATCAATTTCTGCGCCCTTCGCTACTTCAACGTCGCGGGCGCCGACCCCGAGGGCCGCTCCGGCCAGTCGACCGCCGGCGCGACCCACCTGATCAAGGTCGCGGTCGAGGCGGCGATCGGCAAGCGCGAGGCCGTCTCCGTCTACGGCACCGACTACGACACGGCGGACGGCACCGGAGTCCGCGACTATATCCACGTCAGCGACCTCGCCGCCGCCCATGTCGACGCGCTCGCCAAGCTGGTCGAGGATCCGTCGGCGAGCCACATCATGAATTGCGGCTACGGCCGCGGCTTCTCGGTCCTCGAGGTGCTCGACGCGGTCGACCGGGTGACCAACATGCGGATCGAGCGGCGCCTCGAGGCTAGGCGGGCGGGCGATCCCGATGCCCTCGTCGCCGACAACGGCAAGATCCTCGAAACCTTGCCCTGGCGGCCCAAACTGGACGATCTGGACACGATCGTCACCCATGCGCTGGCCTGGGAGAGGAAGCTGGCGGAGCGGGCTGGAACGGGCGGCCGGTGAAGGCCGAACCGGGCGCCGCCCACTCCGTCATTCCGGCGAAAGCCGGAATCCATGAACACCGCCGTGAGAGACGACAGAAGACCGTGTTCATGGATCCCGGGTCAAGCCCGGGATGACGGGCTTAGCCAATTTGATGCCAGCGGCGGGCCGGGCCTGGCGAGCTTGACTTGGAAGCCCCGTCACCCTAGTTGAGCGCCTCGCTTTTCCAGCAGACATTTTCGACGAACAGGCAGGCGCTCCGAGCCATGAAGATCCGCAATTCTCTGAAGTCCCTCAAGTCGCGCCACCGCGACTGCCGCGTGATCCGCCGCCGGGGCCGCACCTACGTCATCAACAAGACCAACCGCCGCTTCAAGGCGCGCCAGGGCTGATCCTGACCGTCATCCCAGCGAAGGCTGGGATCCCAGCGAGAACGGGCGCCGAGCCTTTCACCCCCCGGGGCCCCAGCCTGCGCTGGTGCGACGTGATATGACCTCCTCCCCCACAGCCCTCGTCTTCGACGTCGGCAACGTCCTCTACGGCTGGGATCCCCAGTCCTTCCTCGCCCGGCAGCTGCCCGAGGACGAGGCTCGCCTTCGCTTCATCGAGGACGTCGACCTGTGGGGCTGGCACGACACGCTCGACGGCGGCCGCCCGTTCGACGAGGCCGCGGCCGAGCTGTCCGAGAAATTCCCGGATTACGCGGCCTACATCTCCGCCTGGGGCGAGCGGTTCGGAGAGACGATCAGCGATCCCGTCCCCGGAGTTCACGCCCTCGTCGAGGAACTCGACGGGCGCGGCGTTCCGCTCTTCGCCATCACCAACTTCTCGGCCGATTTTTGGGCCCCGTTCCGGCAACGCGAAGATGCTTTCTTCCGCCGCTTCCGATCCATCGTCGTCTCGGGCGAGGAGAAGTTGCTCAAGCCCGATCCGGCCATCTACTATCTCGCGCTTCACCGCTTCGGCCTTCAGGCGCACGAGGCCCTGTTCGTCGACGACCGCCAGATCAACGTCGAGGGCGCGGAGGCGGTGGGGATGCACGGGCATCTGTTCACCGGCGCGGAGGATCTGCGGCGCCGGCTGGAGGCCGAGGGGCTGCTCTGAGTTCCTCCCCGGAACGGGGAGGGGGACCATGCGAAGCATGGTGGAGGGGGCCCACGTCTACGCTGCTCCGGCGCCGGGACCCCTCCACCACCGCCTTCGGCGGCGGTCCCCCTCCCCGTTCCGGGGAGGAGCAGGACGCAACTTCCACCCTCCTCGCGCTTTGTTTCGGCGATGAGACAAAGATGGCCCGCCAAACTCTGGATCGTCCGCCACGGGCAGAGCGCGGGCAACGTCGCCCGCGACGCCGCCGACGCGGCGGGCCAAAGCGTGATCGACCTCGACATCCGCGACGTCGACGTGCCGCTCAGCGATCTCGGCCGCCGCCAGGCCGAAGCGCTCGGCCACTGGTTCGCGGCCCTGCCCGAGGACGAGCGGCCCGAAGTGGTGCTGACCTCCCCCTACGTCCGAGCCCGGCAGACGGCGGAGGCGATCTGCAAGGCGGGCGGAAGCGTCGCCGGCGCCAAGGCGCCCCGCCAGGACGAGCGCCTGCGCGAGCGCGAGTTCGGCCTGTGGGACCGTCTCACCACCGCCGGAGTGCGCGAGAAATTCCCCGAGCAGGCCGAGCAGCGCACCCTGCTCGGCAAATTCTACCACCGCCCGCCCGGCGGCGAGAGCTGGGCCGACGTCATCCTTCGCCTGAGGAGCGCGCTCGACACGGTCAGCCTCCACCACGCCGACCGCCGGGTGCTGATCGTCTGCCACCAGGTCGTCGTCCTGTGCTTCCGCTACATATTGGAGGAGCTGGACGAGGCCGAAATTCTCGGGATCGACAGGGAAGCCGACGTCGTCAATTGCGGCCTCCTCCAGTACGAGTTCGAGCCCGATGACGAGAAGGACTGCGTGCCCAGGCTGGTCTGCTACAATTTCGCCGCGCCGCTGATCGAGGAGGACGCTCCGATCACCTCCGAGCCCGATGCGATGGTCGCCGCCCGATGAGCGACTTCGAAATCCTCGATCGCGATCTCCTGAACCGCTTCCCGCTTCCCCACCATCCCGACGACGGCGACAAGGAGGAGCGCGGCCGGCTGCTCGTCGTCGCCGGCAGCCGCGAGCTGGCCGGGGCCGCCTTGCTGGCCGGTACCGGCGGGCTCCGCGCCGGCGCCGGCAAGCTCCAGATCGCCACCGGCGCAAGCGTCGCTCCGGGCCTCGCCGTCGCCATGCCGGAGGCGCGGGTCGTCGGCTGCCCGGAGACGGACGACGGCTGCATCGCCACCGGGGCGATCGAGCCCCTGCTGGAATGGGCCGCCGGCGCCCAGGCCATCCTGGTCGGCTGCGGCCTCCAGCACGGCCCGCCGCTGGAGGAGATGCTCGACGCTTTGCTGGCGAGCGGCCTCGACAAGCCGCTGGTGCTCGACGCCGCGGTGCTCGGCAGCCTCGCGCCGCGGGCCCGGACCCTGCGCGCGTGGCGCGGCGGCGCCATCCTGCTCCCTCACGCCCGCGAGATGGCGCGCCTTCTCGAATGCGAGGCGGAGGAGGTGGAGTCGGACCCGCTCGCCGCCGCCCGCCGAGCGGCCGAGACCTTCGGCGCCGTCGCCCTCATCAAGGGCCAATACAGCTTCATCGTCGCCCCCGACGGCCGCGCCTTTCGATTCACCGGCGGCGGAGTCGGCCTCGCCACCTCCGGCTCGGGCGACGCGCTCGCCGGAATCGTCGGGGGCCTGAGCGCCCGCGGCGCCGATCCGCTGACAGCGGCGCTTTGGGGGGTCTATCTCCACGGCGAGGCGGGGCGCGTGCTTGCCAAGCGCATCGGCCGGATCGGCTTCCTCGCCCGCGAGCTGCTCGACGAAGTGCCGGGGCTGATGGAGGCCTAGGACTTAGTCGCGTCATCCGTCATCGCGAGGAGCGAAGCGGCGAAGCAATCCAGTGGGCCTCGGAGACCGTCTGCTTCGCTTCGCTCGCAATGACGGGTGGAGAAACCAGACCGGACTTGATCCGGCATCCACCTTTCCGCATTCCGCCAGGGTGACAGTGAATTCCGACGTCATCGAGCGCGCCTATTCGCTCCTCAACGAGGGGAAGGTGGCGGATGCGCTTGAGATCAGCACCCGCCTCGCCGCCGCGGCGGACTCCGGCCACGATGCCCTCGTCCTCCATTCCGAGGCGCTCAAGCGGGTCCACCGGCACGAGGAAGCGCTCGCGGTCGACCGGCGTGCCGCCATGGCCTTCCCCCGGAGCGGCACGGCCTGGCACAATCTGGCGGCGACTCTCGGCGAGCTGGGGCGCGGCCACGAGGCGCTGGAGGCGCTTGCCAGGGGCTTCGCCGCGGGCCTCGATTCGCCGCTGAGCTGGCAGGTCAAGGCCCGCGCCCATGTCGCCTGCGGCGATCTCGCGGGCGCCCGGGCCGCCTATGGCGAGGCCTTGCGGCGGGCGCCGAACCTCGCGCCGCTCGCCGCCGAAACCGCCGATTTCCTCTGGATGTCGAGCGGCGACCTGGCCGCCGCTCAGGCGGCGCTCGACTCGGCCTTCCATGCCGGCGCTCCGCCCGCGCCGCTCTTGCTGGCCAAGGCCAGGCTGCTGGCCTCGGCGGGGGACCGGGAGCAGGGGGCAGCCCTGCTCGGCCGCGCGGCCCAGCATCTGCCCGGCGATCTCCAGCTGGTCCTCGCGGCCGCCCAGGCGGCGCTGGAGGCGGACCGCCTGTCCGAGGCCGAGCTTCATGTGCGCCGGGCCGAAAAGCTCGCGCCGGACGACCCGGCCGTCCTCGTCCAATCGACCATCGTCAGCCTCGCGCTCGGCCGCCCCGATGCGGCCCGTCTCGCCATGCGCAAGGCGCTGGAGCTCGCGCCTCTGGACCAGTCGGCTCTGGCCTGGTCCGCCACCGCGGCGCGAGCGGCCGGGGACCCGCTCTACGGCGAGCTTTGCGACTATGAGTCGATGGTTGGGGTCTACGACCTGGAGCCGCCGTCCGGCTGGGCGTCGCAGGGGGATTTCCTGATCGACCTGAAGGCGGCGCTGGACCGGCATCACGTCATGGCGGAGCACCCGTCGGGGCAGTCGCTCCGCCACGGCACCCAGACCACCTATCGCCTGTCCGGCTCCCGGGAGCCCGCCATCCAGGCCTTCTTCGCGGCGCTGGAAGCCCCGGTGCGCGAACATCTCGCCATGCTCGGCACCGGCTCCGATCCGCTGCGCCGGCGCAACAAGGGCGGCTATCGGATCGTCGGCGCCTGGTCGGTGAGGCTTCGCCCCGGCGGATTCCACCTCGATCACATGCACCATGAGGGCTGGATATCGTCGGCCTTCTACGTCGAGACTCCCGACGCGGCCCTGGGGCGGGAGAGCCGGGAAGGCTGGCTCCGGCTGGGGCAGCCGCCCTTCAGGACGGTCCCGGAGCTTCCCGCGGAGCGCTTCGTCCGCCCCAGGCCCGGGCGGCTCGTCCTCTTCCCCTCCTACATGTGGCACGGGACGGAGCCGTTCCGGACGGAGGAAAGGCGGACGACGATCGCCTTCGACCTTCTGCCGGAGTGAGTAGCCGTCATCCCGGCGAAAGCCGGGATCTCGTGGAGACCCGCCGCGCCTTTTCGACCCGGATCCCGGCTTCCGCCGGGACGATGGCACCGAACCGTCAGCGCGAGGAGCGAAGCGACGAAGCAATCCAGCGGGCGTCCGGGGCCGCTTTGGATTGCTTCGCTTCGCTCGCAACGACGATGGCTAGTGAAGCTTCTCCTGGCTCTTCC
>DASWLY010000198.1:0-2308 GCA_036400035.1 Allosphingosinicella sp. | reverse complement strand
CGGACGTGGTCGGGGATTCGCCCGAGGACATCGGCTCGGGCCCGACCGCGGCCGATCCGTCGAGCGTCGCCGACGCGCGGGCGGTGCTCGCCCGCTACGGCATCGAAGCGCCCGAGCGGGGCTGGTCCGAGACCCCGGCGCGGGTGCCGGGCGCCTGGCGGCTCGTCGCCCGAGGGGCCGACGCCCTCGAGGCGGCGGCGGGGGAGGCGCGGCGGCTCGGCTACAAGGTGCGGTCGGTCGAATGCGTCGGCGAGGCGCGCGAGGTTGGGCGAGCGCATGCCGCCCTCGCTTCGGAGGCGGAGCCGGGCACCGCCCTCATCTCCGGAGGCGAGCTGACCGTCGCCGTCCGGGGCTCGGGGCGGGGCGGGCCGAACCAGGAATATGCCCTCGCCGCCGCCCTGGCGCTGGAGGGGCGCGAGGGGGTTTGCGGGCTGGCGGCGGACACGGACGGGATCGACGGCGACAGCGAGGCCGCGGGAGCCTTTTTCGGATGCGGGGCGCCGGGCGGCGAGGCCGCTCTGGAGGCGAACGATTCGGGACGCTGGTTCGAGGCCCTCGGCGGCCTCTTCGTCACCGGCCCCACCGGAACCAACGTCAGCGACCTGAGGGTGATCCTCACCTGAAACTCGGTGTCGTGAAAGGCGCTGAAATCGGGGGACAGAATGAATCCATGTCCGACGCCGAATCTCAGCGCCCGCGGGTGGGGGGAGGGAAGCAGCGCTCGACACGGGCCCGCGCCCGCCTCTATCCCCGCCGCATGAGCGAATGGACGATCGGGATCCTCGGCGGGTCGGGCCTGTACGAGATGGAGGCGCTGGAGGAGGCGCAGTGGATCGCGGTGGACACGCCCTGGGGAGCGCCTTCGGACTCGCTGCTCGTCGGGCGCCTCCATGGCGTTCGGTTCGTCTTCCTGCCGCGCCACGGGCGAGGCCACCGGATCCCGCCGAGCCAGGTCAACGCCCGGGCCAATATCGACGCTCTGAAGCGGGCCGGCTGCACCGACCTCATCGCCATCTCGGCGGTCGGATCGCTCCAGGAGGCGCTGGCGCCGGGGCGGTTCGTGGTCGTCGACCAGTTCATCGACCGAACCTTCGCCCGCGAGAAGAGCTTCTTCGGCCCCGGCCTCGTCGCCCACGTCTCGATGGCCGATCCGGTCTGCCCCCGGCTTTCCGGCCTGCTCGCGGCGGCCGCGCAAAGCGCCGGGGCTGACGTCGCCAAGGGCGGCACCTATCTGGCGATGGAGGGGCCGCAATTCTCGTCGCGGGCCGAGAGCGAGCTCTACCGGAGCTGGGGCTGCGACGTGATCGGGATGACGGCGATGCCCGAGGCCAAGCTCGCCCGGGAGGCTGAGCTGCCCTACGCCTTGGTCGGAATGGTCACCGATTACGATTGCTGGCGGCAGGGCGAGGCGGCGGTCGAGGTCTCGGCGATCATCGCCCAGCTGATGGCGAATGCCGGCACGGCGCGGCGGATGGTGGAGGCGTTCGCCAAGGCGCTGCCGGACGAGCGGGCGGCGTCGCCGATCGACTCGGCGCTCGACTCGGCGATCATCACCGCGCCCGAATCGCGGGACCCGGCGATGCTGGCGCGGCTCGACGCGATCTGCGGCAGGTTTCTACGGCGCTGAAAGAGCGTTCTTTTTCTGTTCTTGCACTGTAGGATTATTCCTATTATAATCAAGCTCGGTCGAGTCGCGGACTGGCCTGGCTCTTTGACATCGTGAGATCGCGAAGGCGGAGGCCGATTCCCAATTCCTCCCCGCGAAATCGCGGGGAGGAATTCACTACCCCGCTTGCTCCCCCGCCGGCATCTCGAAGGGACGTTCGCGGATCCAGCGGCTGGCGATCAGCTTCTCGCCCGCCGTCACCGGCAGGCCGGAATGGCCCGAAGCCGGGTCGCGGCGACCGTCGGGGCCGGTGTTTCGGAAGAGGAGGGCGTCGCCGGGCCGGCCCTTCAGCTTCAGGCCGGCGGCCGGGAAATGGGTCTCGCCGCCCTCATAATCCTCGTTGAGCCAGACCAGGATCGTCATCGCCCGCTGGTTGGCGAAGCCGGGTATGGCGTCGAAATGGGGCCGGTACTCGCCGCCGGGGCGGTAGCGCAGGACCTGGAGCGGCTCGCCCTGCTCCACGGCGCTGCCGGCGGCGGCGGCGAGTCGGCGGTTGAGGGCGTGGATCGCCGGGTTCTCGAGCGGCCAGGTGAAGCCGACGCTGTCGCAGACCCGCACCCGATCGCGGACCTGCCGGCCCGATCCGGGCTCGATCACCACCGCCGGCTCCAGCATCGGAGCGGCGGCACGGGCAAGCCAGCC
>DASWLY010000197.1:0-2444 GCA_036400035.1 Allosphingosinicella sp. | reverse complement strand
CTTTCGGCGGGACGGGTGGACGGTGAAGCGACAGCAGGCGTTTATCGAGACGCTCGCTCGGACAGGATGCGTTGGCCGAGCGGCGCTGGCGGCGGGGATGAGCCGGGAGAGCGCTTACCGGCTGAGGCGGCGCGAGGGCGCCGAGAGCTTCGCGGCGGCCTGGGACTCGATCCTCGCCGCCCCGCCCCGCGGGACGAGCAGCCCCGCGCTCGTCTTGCATCGGCTCGTCCGCAAGGCGGGCGGGCGGAGCGCGGTGCGGATCGCAGACTCGATTCCGGCGGGGCGCGAGGCGCTGCGGCATCCGGCTCCGGGCTCGGCCTGGAGTCCGCCGGCAGCTCGGAAGGTCACAGTGAAATCCTGCCCGGCATTTCATGAACTTCAGGTTCTCGGGCCGGGCTCAGCCGCTCACCTTCACCCAGACCCAGCCGGCCAGCGCGACCAGTCCCGCCGCGGTCACCAGGAAGGGCAGCGGCATCCATATCCCGTAGAGGAGCACTCCGACGGCGGGCGCGGCGATGTACGCCACTCCGTTGACCGAGGTGACCATTCCGGCGACGGCGTTCTGCTCGTCCGGCCGGACCGCGAGCGAGGCGCCGCTGGTGAAGCCGGGGCGGAACAGGCCGAAGCCGATCGAGGCGATGGAGAAGCCGAGGGTCATCCCGTGCATCGAGCCGGCGAAGCCGGTCAGGGCCGTTCCCGCCGCGCCCACGATCAGCCCCCAGAAGACCAACCGGCGCGGGCTCAGGGCGAGGAAGGGGATCAGGCCCCATTGGGCGAGCAGGGTCGCGCCCGCGCCCGCCATCAGAACGATCGCGATCGACTGCTGCGACTCGGCGGGCGGAACCCCGGAGCGGTCGATGACGAGGAAGCCGATGACTCCCAGCAGAGCGGCGTGGCCGTGGCCGCCGACCACTCCGATGATGTGCCAGGGCAGCACCCGCGGATCGCGCCAGCGCAGGCGCCCGGAGGTGTCGGCCGGCGGCTCGCCGCGCTCGCGGCCGGCGACGAGCATTCCGCCCATCGAGGGATAGCCGACCACCTCCCCGCGCGCGGCGGAACCGGGCGTGTCGTCGGGCAGCCGGAGCGCGACCAGCATGAGCACCACGACTCCGATGACGGCGAAGACGACGAGCGGCCCCGACAGGCCCAGCGGCTCGAAGATGAACAGCGGCGCGATGGCCGGGCCGATGATCGTGCCGAGCCCGAAGGAGGAGGCGAGAGCGGCGAGATAGGCGGTGCGCTGCTCGCCGTCGGTCCGGGCGGCGATATAGGCCTGGACCGCGGGGGGCGAGGCCGAGCCCCAGGCGCCGTAGACGGCGCGGCCGAAGACGAAGATGACGAAGACGACGGTGGCGGAAACCAGATCGTGAAGGCCGGCGGCGAGGATCCCGCCGCAGATCAGCGAGGAGGCGATGAAGCCGTAGAGCCCGAGCCGCATCAGCGCCCGCCGCCCGCGATGGTCGGCCCGGCGCGCCCAGTAAGGCGCCATCAGAACCCAGATCACCGCGGAGAGCGAGAAGGCGATCGCCACCCAGATGTCCGCGACGCCGAGCTCCCGCCCGATCGCCGGCATCAGCGACTGCATCGCCGTATTGCCGGACGCGGCGACCAGCATCACCGCGAAAAGCAGCGCGAATCGCTCCCTGGAAAGGCTTGCGGCAGGGACCATTGGGGGCAAATCCCGGAAATGTAGCATTTCGTCCCGGATTCGCCCCAAATCGGGCCGCGGGTTGTCTCGCCCTTGCCATCGGAGCGTTGATTTGCCAACGCACCATGCTGACCCAGGACATAGAGAAAAGCCCATGACATTTCCCGGCGAACAGGCTCAACGATCCCGCGCTTATGCGCGCCACGGCGCCAAAGGCGGGCCCTGGCTGATGTTCCTCAAGGGGTTCGTCAAACATCCGGTGATGGTCGGCTCGGTCATCCCCTCGTCTAAGATGCTGATCGACAAGATGCTGGCGCCTGTCGACTGGGCGAATTGCAAATTGTTCGTCGAGTACGGGCCGGGCGTCGGCACCTTCACCGAAAAGGTTCTGGAGAAGCTTGCGCCGGACGCGATCCTTCTGACGATCGACACCAATGCCGATTTCACCTCCTACCTGACCTCCAAGATCCGCGATTCACGGCTTCGCGCCGTCACCGGCTCGGCCGCCGACGTTCGCGAGATCATGGCCAATTTCGGCTTCGAGCATGCCGATTACATCCTCTCCGGCCTGCCCTTCTCGACCCTGCCTCCCGGCGTCGGGCCGAAGATCGTGGAGCAGACCGCCGAAGCCCTTCGGCCCGGCGGAGCCTTCCTCGTCTACCAATTCTCGCCCAAGGTGCGCGACTTCATCGCCCCCTATTTCGACCGGATCGACCGCGGCTTCGAATGGGTCAACGTGCCGCCCGCCACCCTCTTCTGGGCCTGGCGCGACTGACCGTCGTCCCGGCGAAAGCCG
>DASWLY010000196.1:0-42890 GCA_036400035.1 Allosphingosinicella sp. | reverse complement strand
CAGCCGGCCAAGCGCCAGGCGGTCACCAACCCGGAGAACACCGTTTTCGCGGTGAAGCGCCTGATCGGCCGCCGCTTCGACGATCCGATCACCAAGAAGGACACCGAGCTGGTCCCCTACAAGATCAGCCGCGGCCCCAATGGCGACGCCTGGGTCAATGCCGGCGCCAAGGATTACAGCCCGTCGCAGATTTCCGCCTTCATCCTCCAGAAGATGAAGGAAACCGCCGAGGCCTATCTCGGCGAGAACGTTACCCAGGCGGTGATCACCGTCCCCGCTTACTTCAACGACGCCCAGCGCCAGGCGACCAAGGACGCGGGCCAGATCGCCGGCCTCGAGGTCCTGCGCATCATCAACGAGCCGACCGCGGCGGCGCTCGCCTACGGCCTCGACAAGCAGGACGGCAAGACGATCGCGGTCTACGACCTCGGCGGCGGAACGTTCGACATCTCCGTCCTGGAGATCGGCGACGGCGTGTTCGAGGTCAAGTCGACCAACGGCGACACCTTCCTCGGCGGCGAGGATTTCGACGCCAAGATCGTCGATTATCTCGCCGACGAGTTCAAGAAGCAGGAAGGGATCGACCTTCGCGGCGACCGCCTCGCGCTCCAGCGCCTCAAGGAAGGCGCCGAGCGGGCCAAGATCGAGCTCAGCTCGGCCCAGACCACCGAGGTCAACCTGCCCTTCATCACCGCCGACCAGAACGGGCCGAAGCATCTGGTCAAGACGATCACCCGCGCGGACCTCGAGCGGCTGGTCGAGGACCTGATCAAGCGCACGCTCGAGCCTTGCAAGAAGGCCATCGCCGACGCCGGGGTGAAGTCCGCGGACATCGCCGAAGTCGTGCTCGTCGGCGGAATGACGCGGATGCCGCGGGTCCGCCAGATCGTTCAGGAATTCTTCGGCAAGGAGCCGCACACGGGCGTCAACCCCGATGAGGTCGTCGCCATGGGCGCCGCGATCCAGGCCGGCGTGCTCCAGGGCGACGTCAAGGACGTCCTCCTGCTCGACGTGACGCCGCTGTCGCTCGGGATCGAGACCCTGGGCGGGGTCTTCACCCGGATGATCGACCGCAACACGACCATCCCGACCAAGAAGTCGCAGACCTACTCGACCGCCGAGGACAATCAGAACGCGGTCACCATCCGCGTCTTCCAGGGCGAGCGGGAGATGGCCGCCGACAACAAGATGCTCGGCCAGTTCGACCTGGTCGGGATACCGCCCGCGCCTCGCGGCGTGCCGCAGGTTGAAGTCACGTTCGACATCGACGCCAACGGCATCGTCAACGTCTCGGCCAAGGACAAGGGCACCGGCAAGGAGCAGCAGATCCGCATCCAGGCTTCGGGAGGCCTCGCCGATTCCGACATCGAGAAGATGGTCCGCGAGGCGGAGCAGTTCGCCGAGGAGGACCGCAAGCGCCGCGAGGCGGCCGAGGCGAAGAACAGCGCCGAAGGCCTCGCCCACTCGACCGAGAGGCAGCTCGCCGAGCATGGCGACAAGGTCGACGAGTCGCTGAAGACCGAGATCCAGGCCGCGATCAACGAGACCCGCCAGGCGGTCGAGAGCGGCGACATCGAGGCGATGAAGTCGAAGACCGCGGCCTTGAGCCAGGTCGCGATGAAGCTCGGCCAGGCGATCTACGAGAAGGAGCAGGCCGGAACGGCCGGCGCTTCCGAAGGTGCCGGCGCGTCGCAGGGCAGCGAAGCCGGGGCCGGCGAAGAGGAAGTCGTCGACGCCGAATTCTCCGAGGTCGACGACGAAAACAAGGGCTGATGATCCCTCCCTCTCCCTGCAGGGGAGAGGGAAAGCCGCGGAGCGGCAGGGTGAGGGCACGTATGAGCGAGTCTGGTTGGGAGTGGATAGAGGTGGGGGCCGAGGCCCTCACCCTGCCGCCGCTGCGCGGCGGCTGTCCCTCTCCCCTGCAGGGAGAGGGATGAAGTGACCGAAACCGATTATTACGAGCTGCTCCAGGTCGAGCGCGGCGCCGACGAGCGGACGCTCAAGACCGCCTATCGCCGGCTCGCGATGGAATGCCATCCGGACCGCAATCCCGGTTGCGCGGACTCGGAGGCCAAGTTCAAGGCGATCAACGAAGCTTATGACTGCCTGAAGGACCCGCAGAAGCGGGCTGCCTACGACCGCTTCGGCCACGCCGCCTTCCGCAACGGCGGCCTGGGCGGGGCGGGGGCCCAGGATTTCGGCTCCTTCTCCGACATTTTCGAGAACATCTTCGGCGAGTTCATGAACGGCCAGCAGGCCGACCGCCGGTCGAACGCGCTTCGCGGCTCGGACCTGCGCTACGATCTCGAGATCACGCTGGAGGACGCGTTCGCCGGAAAGCAGGTCGAGCTCAGGATCGACACGACGGCGAAATGCGAGCCCTGCGGCGGCTCGGGCGCCAGGACCGGGACGAGCGCTCGCCCCTGCACCCTGTGCCAAGGCCGGGGCCAGGTCCGGGCACAGCAGGGTTTCTTCGTCGTCGAGCGCACCTGCCCGTCCTGCCGGGGAGTGGGCCAGGTCATCGCCGATCCGTGCGAGAAATGCCGGGGCGAGGGCCGGGTCGAGCGCCAGCGTTCGCTGGAGGTGCGGATCCCGCCCGGGGTCGATGAGGGCACCCGGATCCGTCTCTCCGGGGAGGGCGAGGCCGGCGTTCGCGGCGGCCCCAACGGCGATCTCTACATCTTCGTCCACCTCGCCCGCCATTCGTTCTTCCAGCGCGAGGGGACGACCCTGTTCGTTCGCTGTCCGGTCAGCATCACCACCGCGGCGCTCGGCGGCTCGATCGACGTCCCGGGCCTCGACCGGCAGAAGCACGTCATCCAGATTCCCGCCGGAATCCAGTCCGGCAAGCAGCTTCGCCAGCGCGGCGCCGGAATGCCGGTCATCAACGGCCGCGGCCATGGCGACATGGTCATCCAGGTCGAGGTCGAGACCCCGACCCGCCTCAGCGCCAGGCAGAAGGAGCTGCTCGAGGAATTCCGCAAGACCGAGACCGGAAGCGAATGCCCCGCCAGCCAGAGCTTCTTCGGCAAGTTGAAGGCGATGTTCGACGGCTGAGCCGCCTGCTCACTTTCGCTTTCGCGGGGATGCGACCAGCTTGCCCACCTCCGCCTCCACCGCGCGATCGTCCGCCAGGTCCACGTCGAGGATGAGCGTCGGGGTGTACGGTCCCAGCCGCATCGGCACGTAGGTCCAATAGGCCTGGAGGCTGCTGAAGTTCGACAGTCCCGAGGGCAGATCGGTGGTGATCGCGTTCGAATAGCGGGTGTTCGCACTCGTCTCCTGCCCGACGTGAGTCGCTCCGAGCTCGCGGAACAGCCGCGCCGCCTGGAGGCAGGAGCTGAAGCAGATCCGGTCGGTCACCAGGATCACCCTTGGAGGCTTCTTCACCGAATCGCGCTTCCTCAGCGCCGCCTGCGCGCCGACGGCCGCCGGCGCCTCGGCAAGCGCGCTCCCCCGAGCCAGCGCCGCCTGTATGGCGTCGCGCTGGGCCGTCATGCCGAGCGCGAGCGGGTGGTCCGCGCCCCCGATTCGGACGGCCCGCTCCACATAGGCGTCGGCGGTCCTGAGCGTTCGCGGGGTGGCGCGCCAGACGACCTTCTGCGGTTCCCGGGCGCCCTTGGGGTAGATCGCCGAATCGACCCGGGCCGTCCCGTAGATCACCTCCGCTATGCGGTCGCTGATGAAGGTAGCCCCGCCGTCATTGCCCCTGAGATCGACCACGATGAACGGCGCTTCCCGCAGTTCCGCCTGCCGAGCCTCCGCCTCCTTCATCACCGGCAACGCGGCCTGCGAGAGCGTCCCCAGGCGAAGCCACCAGCCGCCTTCGAAAGCGCGCAGGCCGACGTCCTGGGACGCGAACGGACCCAGCTTCTCGAACTGCCTGCCAAGATCACTCCTGCCGATCCGCCGCCAGTTCAGCTTGTGAGCCGCGATTTTGCCGTCGCCGCTTCGGAAGTCGCAGCTTTGCGCCCTCGGCTGATGCGGGTTGCCGCTGTCGAGGAGCAGCGACGAGGACGCTCGCATTCGCTGCGCGGCGACGTTCCACGATCCCGTGAACGGCCCGAGCCAATCCGCGGCGAGAGCGTCGGGAGACTTTCCGTCGCACGCCACCAGCTCGGCCCCGGCCGGCGGGCCATCGGCCGCGCCGCCGGGCACGACCTTCCAGCCGCCGCGGCGCGAGGAGATCAGGAAACCCGGCCAGAAATTGTCCGGCTGGACCCAGCTCGCGCTCGCTAGGTGAGGATCGTCGAACGCCGCGGCGAAACGGCTGATCGCGGCGCGGTAGCCCCCGAAGGTCCGAGCCTCGCGCGCCAGCCCCTGCGCTTCGGCAAAGCCCTTGCGGAGCTGCCCGAGGAAGACGGTGTCGCGGGCTTCGGGGATTGCGGCGGGGTGAGTTTCTTCGATGAAGGCGCGGGCGGCCTTCAGATCCTCCTCCGCCATTCGGCCCCACGCTTCGGACTGAGCCAGCGCGGGAGCGGCGAGGAGGGCGGCGCCTGCCAGCGCGGCCAAAGCTGAACGTGCCGGAAATGCCATCGAAGCCTCCGCCTGTGCGCCGGCTTGGCCGGCCCGCGAAGGTTAGCCGCAGTCGGGGGCCCCAACAATGGTCTCGAGTGAAGGCGATGCGGGAGGTGCTTCGCCGCCCGCCCCGCGCTATGCTTCCCAGATGCGCATCCTGCTCCCGCTCCTCGCCCTTGCCGCCGCCTCCTGCGCGACGGCGCCGAGCGGCGCCCCCGCGACCTTCGCCAACCCGGTTCTCGACGCCGACTTCCCCGACCCCGCCGTGCTCAAGGCGCCCGACGGCTTCTATTACGCCTACGCCACCCAGGCCGAGCGTGACGGGAAGATGATCAACCTCCAGGTCGCGCGTTCCCGCGACCTCTTCGCCTGGGAGCATCTCGGCGACGCCCTTCCCGCCAAGCCGGGCTGGGCGAGCAGGACCCAGGACTTCTGGGCACCCCATGTCGCCCGGCACGGCGGCCGCTACTTCCTCTATTATTCGGCCAAGCCCGACGCGGCGCTCGACGACAAGGAGAAGGGGCTGTGCCTCGCGGTCGCCACCGCGGACCGCCCGGAGGGACCCTTCACCGACATGGGCCGGCCGCTCGAATGCGGCCCAGGCTTCGTCAACATCGATCCCATGTCCTTCGACGATCCCGCGACCGGCGCGCGCCTTCTCTACTGGGGCTCCGGCTTCGGGCCGATCAAGGTTCGCGAGCTGGCGCCGGACAGGATGTCCTTCGCGCCCGGAAGCAAGGCGATCGACCTCGTCCATCCCGACAAGGATGCGGACTATCGCCGCCTCGTCGAAGGCGCCTGGGTCGTGCTCCGCGGCGGCTACTATTACCTCTTCTATTCGGGCGACAATTGCTGCGGCAAAGGCATGCATTACGCGGTGATGGTGGCACGCTCGCGAAGCGCCACCGGCCCGTTCGAGCTTCAGCCGGGCACCCTCCTCGAGCAGAAGGGCAAATGGCACGGACCGGGCCATAACAGCGTGATCGACGACGAATATGGCGAAAGCTGGCTCGTCTACCACGCGGTCGATGCGGACCGGCCGCGAACGAAGCCGACCGACGAGGTCAACACCAGGCGAATCATGCTCATCGACCACCTCGTCTGGACGGATGAATGGCCGCGCGTGAAAGGGCCGACGGCCGGGCCGCAGCGGCGTCGATATCCGGAGCGGTGGGCGCGATAAGTCCTCCCAATGCAGCGCATGGGGAGGGGGACCAGGCGAAGCCTGGTGGAGGGGTAGAAGGCGCCGGCCTTTGCCGTATCGCGCTTGATCCTCCGACGACGGCGCCAGCTACCCCTCCACCACGTTGTACGTGGTCCCCCTCCCCATCCGGCGGTGGGGAGGACAGTCAGGGCCGCTTCGGGATATCGAGTCCGCGTTGCACCGCCGGCCGCGCAAGCCCGCGCGCCAGCCAGGCCGTGACGTTCGTCAACGCGTCGAAGTCCACCAGCTCCCGCGCCCCGTAGAAGGTCACCAGGTTGCGCACCCAGCCGAGCGTGGCGACGTCGGCGATACTATACGCGCCCATGATCCACTCGCGCCCCTCGAGCCGGGTTTCGAGCACCCCGAGCAGCCGCTTCGATTCGGCGACGTAGCGCTGGAGCGGACGCTTGTCCTCGATCGCCTTGCCGGCGAAGCGGTGGAAGAAGCCGAGCTGGCCGAACATCGGCCCGATGGCGGCCATCTGGAACATGAGCCACTGGATCGTCTCCCAGCGCCGCTCCGCATCGTCCGGGATCAGCTGCCCGGTCTTGTCCGCCAGGTAGAGCAGGATCGCGCCCGATTCGAACAGGCCGAACGGCCTCCCGCCCGGGCCGTCGGGGTCGATGATCGCCGGGATCTTGCCGTTCGGGTTGAGCGAGAGGAATTCGGGGGTCCAGGTCTCGTCCTTGCCGATATCCACCAGATGCGGCTCATAGGGGAGGCCGGTCTCCTCCAGCATGATCGAGACCTTCACGCCGTTGGGCGTGTTCAGCGAATAGAGCTGGAGCCGGTCGGGGTACTCGGCGGGCCACCGGGCGGTGATCGGGAAGTGGGAAAGGTCGGTCATCGCCACCTCGTCATGCCGAACTTGATCCGGCATCCATGAGCACGGTTTCGGCCGGACTTGCCACCTCGGTGTTCATCGACCCCGGATCAAGTCCGGGGTGACGAACCTTCGCCGAACACCCGTTCGAAGATCGTGTCGACGTGCTTGAGATGGTAGCCGAGGTCGAAGCTCTCTTCGAGCTGCTCCGGCGGAAGCAGGCCGGAGACCTCCGGATCCGCCTTCAGCAGCTCGAGCAGCGACAGCGTGCCGTCGCTCTCCCACACCTTCATCGCGCTGCGCTGGACGAGGGCGTAGGCCTGCTCGCGGCTGGCGCCGGCCTGGGTCATGGCGAGCAGGACTCGCTGCGAGTGGACGAGGCCGCCCATGCGGTCGAGATTCTTCTGCATCCGCTCCGGATAGACGAGCAATTTGTCGATCACTCCGGTGAGGCGGGCGAGGGCGAAGTCGAGAGTCACCGTCGCGTCGGGGCCGATATAGCGCTCCACCGAGCTGTGGCTGATGTCGCGCTCGTGCCACAGCGCCACATTCTCCAGCGCCGGGTTCACATAGCCGCGCACCATCCGGGCGAGGCCGGTCAAATTCTCGGTCAGAACCGGGTTGCGCTTGTGCGGCATGGCCGAGGAGCCCTTCTGGCCCGGCGAGAAAAATTCCTCCGCCTCCAGAACCTCGGTCCGCTGCAGGTGCCGGACCTCCGTCGCCAGCCGCTCGACCGACGAGGCGATGACTCCCAGGGTCGCGAAGAACATGGCGTGGCGGTCGCGCGGGATGACCTGGGTCGAGATCGGCTCGACCCTGAGACCCATCTTGGCCGCGACATGCGCCTCGACCCGCGGGTCGACATTGGCGAAAGTCCCAACGGCGCCCGATATCGCGCAGGTCGCGATCTCGTCCCGAGCCGCCGCCATGCGCGCCCGAGCGCGGGCGAACTCGGCATGAGCGAAAGCGAGCTTGAGGCCGAACGTCACCGGCTCGGCATGGATTCCGTGGCTTCGGCCAATCGTCGGAGTGAGCCTGTATTCGTGGGCCCGCCGCTTCAGCACGTCGAGCAGCTTGTCGAGGTCCTCGATCAGCAGGTCGGACGCCTGCTTGAGCTGCACCGCCAGGCAGGTGTCGAGCACGTCGGAGCTCGTCATCCCCTGGTGGAGGAAGCGCGCCTCGGGCCCGACATGCTCGGCGACGCTGGTCAGAAAGGCGATGACGTCGTGCTTCACCTCGGCCTCGATCGTGTCGATCCGCTCGACGTCGAAGCCGCCCTTCGACCACACCGCCTCCGCGGCCTCGCGGGGCACGATGCCTAGCTCGGCCATCGCATCGAGAGCGTGCGCCTCTATCTCGAACCAGATCCGGAAGCGGGCTTCGGGCGCCCAGATGCTGCTCATCTGCGGCCGCGAGTAGCGGGGGATCATCGACTTTCCTAACCTGCGTTGGAGAAAAAGGCGCCTAGCAAAGTCGTCCCGTGGCTTCAATGAGACGAGACACAGGAACGGCAGCCACTGCCACTTCGTTTTTGCCTTGAGCCTTCCGAGCCTTAACTGCCCAAGGCCCGTGTCAACAAGTAAATCTATGTCAAATAGAGAGGAAAGTTTCCGATGCTGAAATCCATCCTGATGGGCGGCGCCATGCTGCTCGCCATCCCCGCCCTCGCCCAGACGACCGGCAGCGGCACAGGCTCCGGCAGCGGCGGCACCGGCACCACCACCGGCCAGACCGGTACCACCACCAACGACCACGGCGCGATGCACGGCAGCCAGGGTAGTGGAAGTGGGACTACCGGCAGCCAGGTCAATGGCGGCGCGACCAGCTCGACCCAGGGCACCGGCACCTCCGGCACCGGCATGGGCACCTCCGGCACCGGCATGGGCACCTCCGGCAGCGGCATGGGCAGCGGCACCTCCGGTACCGGCATGGGCACCTCCGGCAGCGGTATGGGCACCGGCACGTCCGGCACCGGCATGGGTGCCGGCACCTCGGCCGGCGCCGGCGGCCCCTACCAGGCGGCGCGCAGCTATCCGCCCTGCACCCGCACCCGCACCGACAGCTGCACCCAGCGCGGCAGGCGGTAATTCAATTGCCTCCCCATGCTCCGCATGGGGAGGCAGATATCAGATCAGCCCCAGCGACCGCATGCTCGCGCAGGTCCTGGCGCCCACGATGACATGGTCGTGGACCGAGATTCGCAGCGGCCGGCCCGCCTCGACGATCTCGCGGGTTAGGCGGATGTCCTGCTGGCTCGGCTGAGGGTCGCCGCTGGGATGGTTGTGGACAAGGATGATCGCGGTGGCGTGATATTCGAGCGCCCGGCGAATCACCTCGCGGACGTAGACCGCGGCCTCGTCGACTGAGCCCTCCGACATGGGTTCGTTGCGGATCAGCATGTTGCGGGCATTGAGATAGAGGATTCGCACCCGCTCGATGGCGAGTGCGCCCATGTCGGCGCGAAGATAGTCGAGCAAAGCCTGCCAGCTGCCCAGCACCGGCTGGTCCATCACCTTCGATTCGAGCAGCCTCAGGGCCGCCGCCTGCGCGATCTTGATCGCCGCCGCAGCGCCCTCGCTGACGTCGCCGACCCGCATGATCGCCTCGGCGTCGGCGGAGAGCAGCCGCCCGAAGCCGCCGAAATCGTGGATCAGCTTCTTGGCGAGCGGCTTGGTGTCCCGGCGGGGGAGGGCGAGCGCAAGCAGATATTAAATAAGCTCATGTTCCAGGAGAGCCTCCGGCCCGCCCTCGAACAGGCGTCTCCTCAGCCGGGCGCGGTGGCCTCGGCCGTCGAGAGACTCGTCGGCCATAAGCTGAGATTAAGCTTGGCGGGCCTCTTAGGCAAACCGCTTTGCCCTCGCCACCTAGAAAGGTACGGAGGCGGAATGGGAGCGGCTTGACGGAGAAGGCCGGTGGATGAGGAGGCCGGAGTAAAGGCGCGGCGCCGCCCGGTGAAGCGGCTGACGGCGCTCGCCCTCCTCGGCCTGATCCTGCTCGCGCTCCTCATCGCCTGGACCCAGCGCCGGCCGATCGCCGCCGACTTCATCGACCGCGAGCTCGCCCGCCGCAACGTGCGCGCCACCTACGAGGTGAAAGGGATCGGCTTTCGCACCCAGCGGCTCGAGAATCTCGTCATCGGCGATCCGCGCGACCCGGACCTCACCGCCCGCTGGGTGGAAGTGCGCCTCGCCTGGGGCCTGCGCCGGCCGAAGGTGACCCTGATCACGGCCCGCGGAGTCCGGCTCAACGCCCGGCTGGCGAAGAACGGGAAGATCAGCTTCGGCGAGATCGACCGGCTGCTTCCGCCGCCGACCGGCCTTCCGTTCCGTTTCCCCGACCAGAATGTCGACATCGCCGAGACGGCGGTGCGCTTCGACACCCCCGCCGGCCTGGTCGGCATCGCCCTCGAAGGCAAAGGCAATCTCGCCGACGGCTTCCGCGGCCGGATGGCCGCGGCGGCGCACACGCTGCGGCCCGGCGGCTGCCGAATTGACGGGGTGAAGGGCCGCTGGGCCGTCGCGGTCTCCGATCTGAAGCCCAGCTTCCAAGGCCCCGCCCGGGTGGCGCGCCTCGCCTGCGCGGAGCGGCTGGCGGTCAAAGACATCGGGCTCGATCTCGACGTCGGCCTCGCTCCCGGCCTCGACAGCTGGAAGGGCACCACCGGCCTTCGCGCCGTCCGGCTCCAGGCCGGCACCGCCGTGCTGACCATGCTCAGCGGCCGCCTCGGCCTCGACGGCAACAGACGGATGACCCGCGGCGACCTCAGCCTGGCTTCCGCCGCCTCGCGCGTCGGCGGGATCTCCGCCGCCGGGGCGGGAATCGACGGCCGTTACGGATTGTCGCTTGCCAATGGCGGCTTCACCCTGCTCGGAGACGCGACGGCGCGCGGCGCCTCCGCTCGGGGACCGCTGGCCGGAGCGATCGCCGCGCTCGGATCGGCCGGCGGCACGCCGCTGGAACCGGTCGGAAACGCGCTCGCCGCTTCGCTCTCCCGCGCCGCGGGCGGCTTCGACGCCGATGCGACGCTCCGCCTCGTCAACGGCCGCGGCTTCGGGGGCGTTCGCTTCGAGCGGCTGAGCGCGGTTACGCGCAGCGGCGCCCGAGTGGCGCTGGGAGGCGGGCAGGGGCTCACTTATTACTGGCCGGGCGGCCTCACCCGGCTCGACGGGAACCTCGATGTCGCCGGCGGCGGCTTCCCGTCGATTCGGCTCAGCCTCGACCAAGCCCGCCCCGGGGCCTCGATCCGGGGCACCGGCCGGATTCAGCCGATGCGGGTCGGCAATTCGAGGCTCGCCCTCGGCGACATCGCCTTCACCGCCGCCCCCGGCGGGGCGACACGGATAAATACGGTGGCGACGATCGACGGGCCGCTCGACGACGGCTGGGTGCGCGGGCTGGTGCTTCCGATCGCCGGACGACTCGACGGCCGGGGCGGCTTCGTTTTCGGGACAAGCTGCACCCCGGCCCACTTCGAGGCCCTGCAAATCGGCGGCCTTCGGCTCGGCCGAACCGTCCTGCCGCTCTGCCCGACCGGCCGGGCCCTCGTCTGGAAAGCGCCGCGGGGCCGGGTCGCCGGCGGCGCCGAGCTTCGCTCGCCACGCTTCGCCGGGACCCTGGGCGCCTCGCCCTTCGACCTCGCCGCGAGCCGGCTTCGCTTCGGCTTCGACGGCCCGAGCTTCACCGGCTCCGACCTTGCCGTCAACCTCGGCCGGGCAGGGGCGCAGAGCCGGCTGACCCTTGCCTCCCTCACCGGCGACTTCGGCGCCCGCGGAGTGGCCGGACTTTATTCGGGCATGGCCGGCAAGCTCGCCAACGTGCCGCTGCTGATGAGCAAGGGCAACGGCACTTGGCGAATGCGGGATGGCGACCTCGCGGTCGAGGGTGCCATGCAGGTTGCCGACGAGGCCGCTGCGCCCAGGTTCCACCCGCTCGTCACTCGCGAATTCCGGCTGACGCTTGCCGACAACCGGATACAGGCCGGCGGCTGGCTCGACGATCCGGAGACGGGAACCCGCATCGTCCGTGCCGATATCGGCCACAGCCTGGCCACCGGCCAGGGCCGGGCCGCGCTCGATGTCCCCGGCATCCGCTTCGACAAGGATTACCAGCCCGAGCAGCTCACCCGGCTCACCACCGGAATCGTCGCCCTCGTGAACGGAGTCCTGAAAGGGCAGGGCGAGATCGGCTGGGACGGGACCGGCTCGCGCAGCAGCGGCACCTTCTCGACCGACGACATGGATTTCGCCGCCGCCTTCGGTCCGGTCGAGGGGCTCTCCACGACCCTCCGCTTCACCGACCTTCTCGGCCTCGTCAGCGCTCCGGGGCAGGAGGCCCGGATCGGCCTGGTGCGAACCGGAATCGACGTCCTCGACGGCCGGATCCGATACCAGTTGCTGCCGGGCCTTCAGGTGAAGGTCGAGAGCGGGCGCTGGCCGTTCGCGGGCGGCGAGCTGATCCTCGAGGAGACCGTCCTCGATTTCTCCAGGCCGTCCGCCAAGCGGCTGACGTTCCGGGTCGAGGGCCTCGACGCGACCCTCTTCATCCAGAAGATGGAGTTCGCCAACATCACCGCCACCGGCACGTTCGACGGAGTGATCCCGATGGTCTTCGACGAGCGCGGCGGCCGGATCGTGGGCGGCCGCCTCGTCGCCCGCCCGGAAGGCGGCACGCTCTCCTATATCGGCGAGCTGACCGACCAGCAGCTCGGGGTCTATGGCAAGCTTGCCTTCGACGCCCTGAAGTCGATGCGCTATTCGAAGCTGACGATCGGCCTCGACGGCTCGCTCGAAGGCGAGTTCGTCGCCGGCATCGAGCTCGATGGAGTCGCCCGCAACGCGGCGCTGACGGTCGCTCCCGCGGGCGGCCTCAGAGGAATGGTCGCGGGCCGGGCCCTGACCCAGCTCGCCAAGATCCCGTTCGAGTTCAACATCACCGTGAAAGGCCCCTTCCGGGCCCTGATCGGAACGATGCGCTCGCTCCACGATCCGACCTTGCTCCTCCAGTCGACGCTTCCGGACCTGATGCGCGGCCGGCCGGAGGCGCCTCCTCCCGTTCAGCCCCAGGAAAGCGAGATTGTGCGATGAAGCGGTCGATGTTGACGTTATTGCGTTGCGGTGCGACGCAGGGCGCGATGAGACGGATGAAGATCCTCCTCGCCGTGCCGGTTGTTCTGATGTCGGCCGGATGCGTTCAGGTGAGCGCCCCGGAGAAGCCGATCGAGATCAATCTCAATATCAACATCAGGCAGGAGGTCGTCGTCCGTCTTCAGCAGGATGTGCGCGACCTCATCAAAGAGAATCCGGGAGTGTTTTGACATGAGCCGCCGAACCAGACTGATCCTCGCCGCAGGAATCTCGCTCGCGCTCGTCGCCGGGGGCGCGTCGGTCGCTTCCGCCATGCTTCAGGACGCCTCCGCCCAGCTCCGCGCGTCGGGCCAGGTGGGCGAGCAGGCCGACGGCTATCTCGGCCTCGTCGGCTCGGCTCCGGCCGCCGTCCGCGCCCAGGTCGACTCGGTCAATATCAAGCGCCGCGCTTATTACACCGATCTCGCCGCCAAGCGCGGCGCCAAGATCGAGGAAGTCGCCGCCACGACGGCTTGCGAGCTGTTCCGGACCAAGGTCGCCCCGGGCCAATATTACCGCCTCCCCGACGGCGTCTGGCGCCAGCGCGACGGTTCGACGCCGATCCCGTTGCCGGGTTATTGCGGGTAGGGGTAGAAGGGGGACGGAGCCCGTCATCCCGGGGAAAGCCGGGATCTCGGGACGATAATCGCAGCGGGAGCCATCCCCGTCATCCCGGCGAAAGCCGGGATCTCTGGACAAGAAGTCTCGGCGGGTCTCCACCAGATCCCGGCTTCCGCCGGGATGACGGTCTGCTCTCATGCCGCACCGCACCATCCGTGTTGACTTGGGTCACCCCCCTTCCTAAAGGGGCGGCGCCTCGGCGGGGTTCGTTCGCCGGCATGTCCTCGCACCCTCATGCAGCCCGCTTCGAAGCGCGGCAGCCCATGGAAGAAAGACATGGCGGAAGACGAGCCCCGGCAGGACCCGAAGCTTCCCCAGGACGCGCGGCTCGACTCGCTCGATGAGCGATTGAAGGAAGCGCAGGCGGCGGAAGCGGCGAGGACCGGCGGGACGCAGAAGCGCGCACCGCAGACTGGCCAGCGCCAGGGGATGCGCATCCTCTCGGTGATGATCAGCTACCCGCTCGGAAGCGCCCTCATCGGTTGGGTGATCGACCGGGCGGCCGGGACTGAGGGTATCTGGGTGGCGATGCTGTTCCTCGGGTTCGGCGCCGCCATGTGGGAAATTTGGAAGATTTCGCAGCAGAAGCCCGAGTGACGGGCAAAGGGACGTAAAAGAGTGGCGGCCGAAAGCAAGATCGACCCGATGCACCAGTTCCAGATCAGCCCGCTGGCGGGCGATCTGAACGGAAGCCCGTTCGTCTTCACCAACAGCGCCTTGTGGATGCTCGTCGTCCTCGCGCTGATCTGGATCTTCATGCTCGGCGGAATGAAGCGCGAGCTCGTGCCCGGCCGCTGGCAGGCGATGGTCGAGGGCGTGACCGGCTTCGTCAGCTCGATGGTGACGACCAACATCGGGCCGGAGGGACGCAAGTACATCCCCTGGGTGTTCACCGTCTTCATGTTCATCCTGTTCGCCAACTTGCTCGGGATGATGCCCTTCGCTCTGCTCGGCGCCCACCCCTTCACCGTCACAAGCCAGTTCACCGTCACCGGGATCATGGCGATCATCAGCTTCGCGATCGTCCTGGTGGTGGGCTTCTGGAGGCACGGCTTCCACTTCTTTTCGCTGTTCATCCCGCACGGCACTCCCAAGGTGCTTCTGCCGCTCATCTTCCTGATCGAGTTGCTGTCCTTCATGGTCCGTCCGTTCAGCCTCGCCTTGCGGCATTTCGTGGCGATGATCGCCGGCCACATCCTCGTCGAGGTGTTCGGAAGCTTCGTCGTCCAGGGGATCAACGCCGGCGGAATGGGCCCGGCGATCAGCCTGCTCTCGTTCGTGTTCATCGTCGGCGTGATGGCTCTGGAAATCCTGGTCTGCGCGATCCAGGCCTACGTCTTCGCCTTGCTGACGTCGCTCTACATCAACGACGCCGTCAACCTTCACTAGCTTTCAATCGGTTCTTCCCCAGGAGATTATCATGGACCTCGCATCTGCCCAGGTTATCGGCGCCGGTCTCGCCGCGGTCGGCGTCGGCGCCGCCGCGATCGGCGTCGGCAACGTCTTCGGCTCGTTCCTCGAGAGCGCGATCCGCAACCCGGCCGCCGCCGACAGCCAGCAGGGCCGCCTGTTCATCGGCTTCGCCGCGGCCGAGCTGCTCGGCCTGATCGCCTTCGCCGTGGCGATGATCATCCTCTACGCCCGCTAAGAAGGAGGAGTGACAGTCACTCGTGACTGTCACCAAACGCCATGCCCCAGATAAATCAGCTGGCCGACGCCGCTTACTCGCAGTTCTTCTGGCTGCTGCTGGTGCTCGCCATCCTCTATTTCGGCATCGGCCGGATGATGCTGCCGAAGATCCAGTCGACGGTCGAGGCGCGCGACCAGCGCATCTCGGGCGATCTCGCCGCGGCCCAGGCCGCGCGTGAAGCCGCCGAGGGGACCGAGGCCGCCTATCGCGCGCGGATGGACTCCAGCCGAGCCGAGGCCCTGAAGGTCGCCCAGGCGGCCAAGGTCGCCGGCGCGAAGTCGACCGAGGAGAGGATGCGGGCGGCGAACGCGGAGATCGGGGCGAAGGTCGAGGCCGCCGAGGCGCGGATCCGCACCGCCACCGAGGCCACCCTGTCCGAGATCGAGGGCGTGGCCGCCGAGGCGGCGCGCGAGATGGTCGAGCGGCTGGCCGGGGTCCCGGTCGGAAGCGAAGAGGCCACTCGAGCGGTAAAGGCGGCACTGGCCCATGGCTGAGCAGAATAGTCAGGATACCCACGTCCGGGAGGCCGGCCACGGCGCCGCGGCCGCGGGAGTCGAGCATGTGGGAGCGCCCGAGCATCATCCGGCGCCGACCGCGCTCGGCCTCAGCGCTCCGCAATATATCGCCCTGGCGATGGTGGTGGTGTTCGCCATCCTCCTCTGGAAGCGGGTCCCGGCCCTGATCGGCCGCGCCCTCGACAGCAAGATCGCCGCGATTCGGGCCCAGCTCGACGAGGCCGCCCAGCTTCGCTCCGAGGCCGAGGCCATCAGGGCCGAATATGAGGCGAAGTCGGCCCAGGCCGATTCCGAAGCCGCGGCCATGCTGGAACGTGCCCGGATCGAGGCCGAGGGCATCGTCCGCCAGGCCGAGAGCGACGCTTCGGCTCTGGTCGAGCGCCGCGGACGGATGGCCGAGGACAAGATCGCCGCCGCCGAGCGCTCCGCCCTCGACCAGGTCCGCGCCAAGGCCGCCGCCGCCGCCGCCGCCGCCGCCGAAACCCTGATCCGCGAGAAGCTGGATGCCGGAGCGGACAAGGCCTTGGTCGACCGCACGATCGCCGGGCTGGGACAGGCGCACTAGCTGACCGTCATCCCGGCGAAAGCCGGGATCCCAGGACGAGAAGTCTCCGCGGGTCTCCACGAGATCCCGGCTTTCGCCGGAATGACGGCTATTCCTCCGCCCGCTTCTTCCCCGCCCGCTTCCGCCAAGCCGCCCCAAGCGCCGCCTCCAGCAGCTCCTCCGTCACCGCTTCCAGCCGGACGAGCGTGCTTCCGCCGCGCCCCCAGGCCCCGGCCGCCGGCTCGAAGGCCCGAGGCGCGAGGGTCATGAAATCCTCCTGCTGCTCGGGCATCAGCGAGGCCATGCCCCAGGCCTCGTCCGGCGATCCCAAAGTGGCGAAAATCTTCCCGCCGACCCGGAAGTCGGAATGGCCCATGTGACTCCCCTCCACGGCGCCGGGGAAGGCGAGGGCGATGCGGCGGAAATCGTCGGGCGTGGGCATTGCTCACCTTAACATGACCGGCACCGGCATCTAGATCGGAAGGGTGACCGACACTCCGCCCACCGACCGCTTCAGCGAGGAGAAGTCCGCTTTCACCGTCCGCGGGTCCGATTTGCCGGACCTGGAGGCTGGCGTCGCCGCCATTCGACAGACCGTGAAGTCCTTGCCGGTGCGCCCCGGGGTCTACCGGATGCTCGATGCCAAGGGCGACGTTCTCTACGTCGGCAAGGCCCGGGCGCTGAGGAACCGGGTGACCAACTATACCCAGGTCGCGCGGCTTACCAAGCGGCTGCAGCGCATGGTCTCGCAGACCCGCTCGATGCAGATCGTCACCACCAATACCGAGTCGGAGGCGCTGCTGCTCGAGGCGCAGCTGATCAAGCGCTACCGGCCGCCCTACAACGTGCTGCTGAGGGACGACAAAAGCTTCCCCTTCATCCTGCTTCGCGAGGACCACCCCTATCCGCAGATCCGCAAGCATCGCGGCGCGCGCCGCCACAAGGGGCAATATTACGGGCCGTTCGCAAGCGCCGGCTCGGTCACCCGAACCCTCAACGCGCTCCAGAAACTGTTCCTGCTGAGGAGCTGCACCGACACCTTCCTCGCCACCCGCAAGCGGCCCTGCCTGCTCTTCCAGATCCGCCGCTGCTCGGCGCCGTGCGTCGGCCGGGTGACTCCGGAGGCCTATGCCGAGCTGGTCCAGGACGCGAAGGATTTCCTCGGCGGCAAGTCGAGCCAGGTGCAGCTCAAGCTCGCCGCCGCGATGAACGAGGCGGCCGAGGCGATGGATTACGAGCTCGCCGCCGTGTTCCGCGACCGGCTGCGCTCGCTGACCTTCATCCAGGGCTCGCAGGCGATCGCCGCCGAAGGGCTGGGCGACGCCGACATCTTCGCGCTCGCGGCGAAGGGCGGGACGATGTGCGTCCAGGCCTTTTTCATCCGGGGCGGCAACAATTGGGGGCACCGCAGCTTCTTCCCCGCCCACACCGCCGACGTGCCCGAGGCCGAGGTCCTCGCCAGCTTCCTGATGCAATTCTACGAGGAGGTGCCGCCGCCCCGGCAAATCCTGCTCGACCGCGATGTCCCGGAGGCGGAGCTGCTGGCCGAGGCGCTCACCGAACGGTCGGACCGCAAGGTCGTCCTGCGCGTCCCCAAGCGTGGCGACCACGTCCGGATGATCCGCCAGGCCTCGCGCAACGCGGAGGAGGAGCTTGACCGCCACCTCGCCGAGACGAGCACCCAGGCGAAGACGATGCGGGCGCTGACGGAGCTGTTCGAGCTGGCCGAGCCGCCCGGGCGGATCGAGGTCTACGACAACAGCCACGTCATGGGCACCAACGCCGTCGGAGCCATGATCGTCGCCGGACCGGAAGGCTTCCGCAAGAATCAGTATCGCAAGTTCAACATCAAGCGCCCGGAGACCGCGCCGGGCGACGATTTCGCCATGATGCGCGAGGTGCTCGGCCGCCGCTTCGCCCGGCTCGAGAAGGAAGATCCGGACCGAAGCCGGGGCGAATGGCCGGACCTGCTACTCATCGACGGCGGCAAGGGCCAGCTCTCCGCCGTCGTCGAGACGCTCGAATGCGCCGGAATCCACGACGTGCCCGTGGTGGCGATCTCCAAGGGCCCGGACCGCAATGCGGGCCGCGAGGTGATGCACATGCCGGGCGGGCGCGAGATCACCCTGCCGGTCAACTCGCCCGTCCTCTTCTACCTTCAGCGCCTGCGCGACGAAGCCCACCGCTTCGCCATCGGCGCCCATCGGGCAAAACGCGCCAAGAGCATGACGGCGAGCCCGCTCGACGAGGTCCCCGGGATCGGCCCGAGCCGCAAGCGGGCCCTGCTCATGCATTTCGGAACGGCGAAGGCGGTGCGGGGCGCGGCTCTGGAGGATTTGGAAAAGGCGCCGGGAATCTCGAAGACCATGGCGAGGGGGATCTACGATTATTTTCACCCGAGCGGCTGACCGTCATCCCGGCGAAAGCCGGGATCTCGGCGCGAAAAAGGCGCCGCGCCCCTTCTCAGCGAGATCCCGCCTTTCGCCGGGATGACGATCGCGCTCACCAGATGTTCACCGTCGCTCCCGTATTAACAACGCCATGACCCAAGTCCTCCTCACCGTCGACACCGAGCTCAATTGGGCGCCCCACGCCCGCGGCGAGAGCTGGCAGCAAAATCTCGCCGGCGCTTTCGATCCCGCGGGAGTCGGCGTGCCCTGGCAGCTGGAGGTGCTCCGCGACCACGGCCTCAAGGCCTGCTTCTTCGTCGATCCGATGCCCGCGCTCGTCTACGGGATCGAGCCCATCAAACGCATGGTCGAGCCCATCCTCGTCGCCGGCCAGGAAGTGCAGCTCCACCTCCATCCGGTGTGGCAGAGCGTCGCCGAGGGAGTCGCCGAGGGCGCACGCTTCGAGCTCACCTGCTTCGACGCCGAGGACCAGCTCGACCTGATCGAGACCGCCCGCGACCTGCTCGTCGAGGCGGGCGCGCCGAGGCCGATCGCCTTCCGCTCCGGCGGCTATGCCGCCGACATCCGGACCCTTGCCGCCTTGCTCGGCGCCGGTCTGCGCTTCGACAGCAGCCACAATGGCAGCCACCATCCCGATCCGAGCGCGCTTCCCCTCGAGCCCGATTTGGTCGGCCCCGCCGACCTCGGCGGAGTGATCGAAGTTCCGGTCACCCAGATCGGCGACACCGGAGGCCGCCTCCGCCATCTCCAGCTCTGCGCCGTCTCCGGCGACGAGATCGAGGCGGCGCTTCGCCACGCGCTCCGCGCCGGCCACCCCCTGGTCACCCTCGTCAGCCACAGCTTCGAGCTGGCCAGCCGCGACGGACGCCGGCCGAACCGGACCTTGTGCCGCCGCTTCGAAAGGCTCTGCGCCTTCCTCGCGGCGAATCCCGACGAGCTTCCGACCGCCCATTTCACCGATCTCGACCCGGCCGCGGCCGCCGCCCCCGGCAAGCCGCTTCCGCCCCAGGCCTGGCGCCGGGCCCGGCGCATGGCCGAGCAGGCCTGGTCGAACGCGGTTTACGAGCGGACCTTGTAAGCCGAGCCGCTCCGCTCATCCTGAGTAGCCGGTGAGCCTGTCGAACCGGCGTATCGAAGGACCGCACTTCTGGCTAATCTTGCCGCCCAATGCACCTCCTCACCCAGGCGATCATCTGCGCGGTCCGGCCGCATGGCGAACATGGCGCGATCGTCCGGGCGCTGACTCCCGCCGACGGGATCCAGGCGGGCTATGTGCGCGGCGGCCGATCGCGGCGCCTCCGTCCGATCCTCCTCCCCGGCAATCTCGTCCAGGCCGAATATCGCGCCCGTACCGACGATCAGCTGGCCCAGCTCGGAGTCGAGCTCGCCGCCAGCCGGGCACCTCTGCTCGGCGAGGCGCTGCCGGCGGCGGCGATCGAATGGACGACCGCGCTCGCCGCCACCGCGCTTCCGGAGGCTCAGCCCTATCCCCGCCTCTACGAGGCGCTGGAAGGGCTCCTCGCCGCGATCGAGGCGTCGCCGAGCGCGCGCAGCTGGGCGCCGTCGCTGGTCCGCTACGAGCTGTTCGTCCTCGCCGAGCTGGGGTTCGGGCTGGATCTCTCCGAATGCGCCGCCACCGGGGCGACCGAGGACCTTGCCTTCGTCAGCCCCAGATCCGGCCGAGCGGTCAGCGGCGCGGCGGCCGGGGAATATCGAGACCGGCTTTTCCCTCTGCCGCCCTTGCTGCTCGGGCCGGGCGCGGCCGGCTGGCCGGACATCCTTGCGGGGCTTCGAATCACCGGCCACTTCCTCGCCCGCGACGTCCTCATCGAACGGCAGGCGGACATATTGGCCGGGCGCGAACGCCTGCTCGACCGTCTGAAGCGGGCAGCGGGTTGATCTTCCTGTCCAGCCAACAGCGGGAGAGGGGTTATGTCCCCCTCTCCGCCCACCATTCCTCGATCGCATCCACGATCCGCTCCGATGCCTGACCGCTGCCGAACGGAAAGGCCGGCCGGGCCATTCGCGCATATTTCTCCCCGTCCGCGAGAAGGCCCGCGACCGCCGCGACGATCCGGCCCGGGTCCGTGCCGACCAGCTCGAGGCTCCCGCTCGCCAGAGCCTCCGGCCGCTCGGTGACGTTGCGCAGCACCAGCACCGGCTTGCCGAGCGCCGGCGCTTCCTCCTGAAGGCCGCCGCTGTCGGTGAGGATCAGCCAGCTAGACTCCATCAGCCGCACCATCTCGTCGTATCGGAGCGGCTCGAGCAGCTCGATATGCTCGGCCCCGGCGAGCGCTTCCTCCATCCCCCGCCGCGCCAGCGGGTTGATGTGGAGCGGTACCGCCACCCGGACCGGCAGAGTCTGGACCATCCGCTTCAGCGCCTCGCACAAGGCGAGGGCAGGCTCGCCCTGATTCTCGCGGCGATGGCAGGTGGCGAGGATCAGCCGGCGCCCGTCCCCGGACGACGGTGCGGCCGGCGGCGCGATCCGCTCCCGCGCCAGCAGGAGCGCGTCGATGCCGCTATTGCCGGTTACCCAGATCCTGCCCTGTGCCGCCTTTTCCAGGCGCAAATTGCCGGCGGCGATCTGGGTCGGCGCGAACAGCAGATCAGCCATGGCGTCGATGGCGATCCGATGGCCTTCTTCGGGAAAGGGCTGGTCCCTGTCGAACGAGCGAAGCCCGGCCTCGACATGGCCGATCGGGATTCCGCAGTCGAGCGCCGCGGAGGCGCCGGCGACGGCGCTGGTCGTGTCGCCATGGACGAGGACGAGATCCGCGGGCCGCTTCCGCAAGACACCGAGGAGCAAAGCGTGAAGCGCCTCGCGCAGACCGTCCGGGGTGCGGCCGTGCGGGCTGAACGGCAATGGGCGAAGGCCTTCGGCATTGTCCTCGAAATATCGGGAAAGGCCTGCATGCTGCCCGGTCAGGAGGATTTCGTGGTTGAAGCCCTGCCGGCGGGCGAGCGCCCGGGCGACCGGCGCCATCTTGATCGCCTCGGGGCGAGTCCCGACGATCGAAACGACTCGGGGGCGGGGAGGCGCCTCGCTCTTCCCCGGGAGTCGGAAAAGGCTGGCGGCTACGGGACTCGGCGGGCAGGTCATGGCCGAAGGATAAACGGCTCGCCAGGCCATTCAAAAAGCCCATCGGCAGACGCGAAAAGCCGATCTGAAGGCGTCCTGGGCGAGAGAGGGAGGCGCCCGCCCCCTGTTTCAGAAACGGGCGCCTCGGCGCGAAAGGAGATAAGCGCCGCGAGCTAGAACGGATCGCCGGCCGGTCCGTTTCCACGGTAGAACGAATTTTGAGCGCCGGGTGAGGAAAGGCCGTCATGCTGAACTTGTTTCAGCCTCCAGCTTCGAGCCGCCTCGCGGCGAACGGCTGGACCCAGGCTCGGCCGAACGGCTAGGATCCGCCATGACCGCACTGAAAGACACTTACCCGCTCTACCTCGCCAACGAGGCGAAGCAGCCGAATGCGGATCTTGAGGTCACGGACAAATATACCGGCGAGGTCGCCTTCCGCTGCGCCCAGGCGGACGCCGCCACGATCGACGCCGGGATCGCCGCGGCCGCCGCCGCCGCCGGGCCGATGGCGAAGCTGGCGAGCTACGAGCGGCAGGCGGTGCTCCAGCATTGCGTCGACCGCTTCAGGGAAAGGTATGACGAACTCGCCTTCGCGCTCTGCGTCGAGGCGGGCAAGCCGATCAAGGATGCCGAAGGGGAGGTGACCCGGCTCATCGACACTTTCCGAATTGCCTCCGAGGAAAGCGTCCGGATGACGGGCGAGGTCCAGCCGCTCGACATCAGCCCTCGCGCCCGCGGCTATCAGGGCCTTTGGAAGCGGGTGCCGATCGGGCCGTGCAGCTTCATCTCGCCGTTCAACTTCCCCCTGAACCTCGCCGCCCACAAGATCGCGCCCGCCCTCGCCGTCGGCTGCCCGTTCGTGATGAAGCCGGCCAGCCGCACTCCGCTCGGCGCGCTGATCATCGGCGAGGTGCTGGCCGAGACGAACCTGCCCAAGGGCGCCTTTTCAATCCTCCCGGCGCACCGCGAGGGCGCGGACCTGTTCACGACCGATGACCGGCTCAAGCTGCTCAGCTTCACCGGCTCACCCGCGGTCGGCTGGGACCTCAAGGCGAAGGCGGGCAAGAAAAAGGTCGTACTCGAGCTCGGCGGCAATGCGGCGGTGATCGTCGACCGCGACGCCGACCTGGAGGACGCCGTCGAGCGGATCGTCTTCGGCGCCTTCTACCAGTCGGGCCAGAGCTGCATCGGAGTCCAGCGCATCATCGTCCAGGCCGACATCTATGACGAGCTGAAGACGAGGCTCGTGCGAAAGACCAAGTCCCTCGTCGCCGGCAACCCCCATGACCGCGAGACGTTCATCGGCCCGATGATCAGCGAAGGCGAAGCGCGCCGGCTCCACGGCTGGATCGGGGAAGCCGTGGAGGGCGGAGCCAGGCTGCTGTGCGGCGGCAATCGCGACGGCGCCATGCTCGAGGCGACCTTGCTCGAAGGGGTCGACCGTTCGGCGACCCTCTACCGCGAGGAGGCGTTCGGCCCGGTCGCCATCCTGTCGAGCTTCACCCGCTTCGAAGCCGCGCTTGAAGAGGTCAACGACAGCCGGTTCGGCCTTCAGGCGGGGGTTTTCACCCGCGACCTGTTCAAGACGTTCGACGCTTGGGACCGGCTCGAAGTGGGCGGCATCGTGGTCAACGACGTCCCCTCCTATCGGGTCGACAACATGCCTTATGGCGGAGTGAAGGACAGCGGCCTCGGCCGGGAGGGCGTGAGGTTCGCGATGGAAGACATGACGGAAATACGGAATATGGTCATCCGCAGAGGGGCAGGGGCGGCGCTCCGGCAGATGGGAGAATGACGATGATCGCAGCTTTCCTGGCGGCCATGCTCGCCGCCCCTTCGGCACCTCCAGCGCCCACCGTCGGAGCGTTCCGGATGCAGCTTTTCTATCAAGATTCGGGCCGCCTCTCCAAGGACATCTCCCCACCGGTGGATTTCACGGGGTGGAACACGATCATCGGCGAAGGCTCGGCCGAGGAAGCCGCGACGGACCTGCTGGTGACGGTGGAAGTGCGGGGCGCGCCCGGCGAATATTTCCAGCAACCGCTGACGCTGGTGGCGCGCGCCAAGGGCAAGATCCTCGCTCAGCGGCGCTTCGACACTCTGCTCACCTCCGGGCAGGGGCGGACTTGGAAGGCCCTGTGGCTTGCCGATGTCGGCTGCGCCGGCCGGATCGAGGTCACCGCCACGATCGGCCGCTCCACCCGGAAATCCGCGATCAACCTGGACTGCGGGGAGTGAGAGAGTCCGGGGGCGTCATGGCCCGGGGAGCGGGCGCAAATTCGCAAAGCCGGCGAGTTGCCGCAGGTTAAGGCTTGCTTGTATACCGGAGCCGCATCTTTCCTTCCCGAACCTGCGGAGACTCCACCTTGAAATCCTTTCTTCTCGGCGGCGCCGCCGCTTTGGCCCTCGCGGGCTGCGCAACCACCAGCAGGACTTCCGATATGGCCGTGAACGAGGATAGCGCCGTGGCCGCGGCCGAGGCGCCCGCCGAGCCCGCCGTCACCGTCCCCAGCAACATCCTGCTGGCCGACTGGACCGGCCCCTATGACGGCGTTCCGCCCTGGGACCAGGTGAAGCCGGAGCTGTTCCCGGAGGCGATCCAGTTCGGGATCGACGAGCAGCGCCGCGAAGTGCTGGCGATCGCGAACAGCCCCGAGGCGCCGACTTTCGCCAACACCGTGGAAGCGCTGGAGAAGACCGGCCAGCGGCTCGACCGGGTCCTCTCCCTGTTCGGCGTCATGACCGACAACATGACCACGCCCGCCTACCAGGCGCTGGAGAAGGAATGGTCGCCCAGGCTCTCCGCCGCCAGCGATGAGATCATCCTCAACCCGAAGCTCTTCCAGCGCGTCAAGGCGGTCTACGAGGCGCGCCGGAGCGCCGGCCTCGACGCCAAGCAGCAGCGGCTGGTGACCCGGCTCTACGACAGCTTCGTTCGCCGCGGCGCCAATCTGTCGCCTGAGCAGAAGGCGCAGCTCACCGCCTACAATTCGCAGCTCGCCTCGAAATTCGCCGTCTTCGGCGAGAAGGTCCTTGCCGACGAGAGCACCCACATCACCGCGACCGAGGCGGAGCTGAAGGGCGTCCCCGCCGACGTCAAGGCGGCCGCGGCTTCCGCGGCGCAGGAGCGCAAGCTCCCGGCCGGCACGTTCGCGATCGTCAACACCCGCTCGGCGGTGGACCCGATCCTGACCTATGCCGACAACCGGGCGCTTCGCGAGAAAGTGTGGCGCGCCTTCGTCAACCGCGGCGACAATGGCGGCGCCAACGACACCAACCAGACCATCGCCGAGATCGTCAAGCTGCGCGCCGACCGCGCCAAGCTGCTCGGCTTCTCGAGCCACGCCGAGTTCCGGATGCAGGACACGATGGCCAAGTCGCCCGCAAAGGCGCTGGACCTGATGAACCGGGTTTGGCCCGCCGCCGTTGCCCGGGTGAAGGAAGAGGTCGCCGACATGCAGGCGCTGGCCCGCAAGACGGACCGCAACCTCACCATCGAGCCCTGGGACTATCGCTATTACCAGGAGAAGGTCCGCAAGCAGCGCTACAACCTCACCCAGGAGGAGGTGAAACCCTATTTCGAGCTGAACAACATCATCGAGGCGTCCTATTGGGCGGCCGGCGAGCTGTACGGCCTCGACTTCAAGGAGATCACCGGAACGGTGCCGGCATGGAACCCGGACATCCGGGTCTACAGCGTCACCGAACGGGGGACCGGCAAGCAGATCGGCGTCTTCTACCGCGACGATTATGCCCGCACCGGCAAGCGCTCCGGCGCCTGGGCGACCACCTACCGAAGCCGCGCGGGCCTGCTCGGCGACGACATCGTCCTCGGCTCCAACAACAACAATTTCGTCAAGCCCGCGGCCGGCCAGCCGGTTCTGATCAGCCTCGACGACGCCGAGACTTTGTTCCACGAATTCGGCCACGCCATCCATTACTTCCTGTCGGATATCCACTATCCGAGCTTCGGGAATACACCTCGCGACTTCGTCGAATATCCGAGCCAGGTGAACGAGAATTGGCTTCTCACCCAGCCGGTGCTCAGCCGCTTCGCCAAGCATTACAAGACCGGCCAGCCCATGCCGGCGTCGCTGATCGCGAAGATCGAGAAAGCCTCGACCTTCAACCAGGGCTTCGCCACGGCGGAATATCTGTCTTCGGCGATCGTCGACATGATGCTTCACATGGACCCGAACGGCGTCGTCGATCCGAACGCGTTCGAGGCCCAGGCGCTGGCCAAGATCGGGATGCCGAAGGAGCTGGTGATGCGGCACCGCCTGCCGCAGTTCAACCACCTCTTCTCGTCCGATGCCTACTCGGCCGGCTATTATTCCTATCTCTGGTCGGAGACGATGGATGCCGACACCTGGGCGGCGTTCGAGGAGGCCGGCAATCCGTTCGACAAGGCGACGGCGGACCGCTTCCGCCGGACCCTGCTCTCGACCGGCAACGAGACCGACCGCGCCGAGGCCTATCGCGCCTTCCGCGGCCGCGATCCGGACGTGAAGGCGCTTATGCGCAAGAGGGGCTTTCCAACCGGGTAGGGGAAGTACGTCATCCCGGCGAAAGCCGGGATCTCGGGGAGACCCACCGAGACTTCTTGTCCTGAGGTCCCGGCTTTCGCCGGGATGACGGGAAGCTAAGCCCCCGCCCGCACCGCCTGGGCCCAGGCCCCCTCGGCGAGCGGCTCCAGGCTGGCCGCCATCTGCGCGGCATGGCCCGAGGAGGCATTGCCGCGGACCAGCCGGCCCTTGATTCCGTGGACGATGGCGGCGAGGCGGAACATGTTGAAGGCCATGTAGAAGTCGATGTCCGGGATGCCCTCGCGTCCGGTACGCCGGCAGTAGGCGGCGACGTAATCGGCCTCGGACGGGATGTTGAGCGCGGCGAGGTCGAGGCCGGCGAGGCCGGTCGAGACTCCGGCGGGCATCCGGTAGACCATGAGGTGGTAGGTGAAGTCGGCGAGAGGGTGACCCAGCGTCGACAGCTCCCAGTCGAGCACCGCGAGCACCTTCGGCTCGGTGGGGTGGAAGATCATGTTGTCGCAGCGGAAGTCGCCGTGGATGATCCGCGCCGGCTCCTCGCCTGCGGGGATGTTGAGCGGCAGCCATTCGACCAGCCGGTCCATCGCCGGCACCCGCCCGGCCTCGGCATCGCCGAGATATTGCTTCGACCAGCGGCCGATCTGCCGCTCGAAATAATTTCCAGGCCTGCCATAGTCGCCCAGCCCGGCCACTTCGGGATCGATCAGGTGAAGCTGGGCGATCGCGGCGTTCATCGCGTCGAAATAGGCCGGCCGCTCGGCGGTCGGGACCTGCGGGAAATCGGCTTCCCAGAAGATCCGGCCCTCCACCATCTGCATAACGTAGAAGGGCGTTCCGATCACCGCCTCGTCGAGGCACAGGCCGTAGCTGCGGGCGACGGGAAAGCCCTGCCGGCCCAGCGCCGAGATCACCCGATGCTCGCGGTCGACCGCGTGGGCCCCGGGCAGCAGCTTGCCGGGAGGCTTGCGGCGAAGGACGTAGGACCGGCCGGGGGTGATCAGCTTGTAGGTGGGATTCGACTGGCCGCCGCGGAACTGTTCGACGCGGAGCGGTCCTTCATAACCCTCCACTTCCCGCTCCAGCCACTTCTCGAGCTCGGTACTATCGAACCTGTGCGCGCTTCGGACCTCGATCGTGCCGCTGTTCTGGGCGCTGCGCTCCATGGGCTCTTAAATCCTTTCCGGCCGGCGAATTGATCTTGCCGCGGCGATCTTGCACAGAAGCCGCGGTCGGCAAGGGCCCGGCCGCGAGGCACCGTGTAGCAATGGCCGCGAACGGCTCAAAGGACGAACTCTTCGGGCAAGTGATCTCGTCCTGCACGGGGCTGATCAGCCGCATCGCGCTCTCCTACGAAGCCGATCCGGCGCTTCGGCATGAGCTCATCCAAGACATCATGCTGGCGATCTGGCTGGCGCTCAAAAACTATCGCGGCGAAGCTTCGCTGAAGACCTTCGCGGCGTCGATCGCCCAGAAACGATGCATCTCGCATGTAACGAAGCGCGCTCGAGAGCCGAGGCAGGTGGAATTGCCGGTCGACCTCGTCTCCGCATTGCCGCCGCCGGACGAGATAGTGCTGCGCAACGACCAGAAGAAACGGCTGGTGGAGTCGATCCAGTTGCTGCCGATCCCGCAGCGCGAAGCGATCGTGCTCGCGTTCGAAGGCTTCAGCTACGTCGAGATATCGGAGATCCTGGGCATCACCCCGAACGCCGCGATGCTCCGCTGCCAACGCGCCAAGACGACGCTTAAATCTATCATGGAGCAGCGCTCATGAACCGGCCGGAATTCGACGAATTGGCCGAGCTGTGGCAGGACGAGCTCGATCCGCTCGAGCAGGCCCGGATGGAAGCCAATGCGCGCGCTGCCCGGCGGCGGGGCCGGCTGTACGATTATCTGGAGTACTTCCTGGGGATCGCGCTTGTCGCCATCTTCGTGGCAGGGTCTTTCATCACTGCAAGTCCGCTGACCATCGCGGTGGGGGTGCCGCTGATGATCGGCATCACCTGGCTGACGTGGCGTCGCCGGGCCCTCCGGCAGATGGCGCGGACGCTCAACACGTCGGATCGCGCCGCTTTCATCGAAAGCAGCCTGCACTACGCGCGCGCCAATTTGCGGCGTAACACCATCGGCTTGGTATCGATCCCATTGCTGGTTCCGATGGCCCTGGCGTTCAAGGTCAGCCTGAGGACCGGCGGCGGCCCCCACGAAGTCTGGCAGGCGCTCCTGCAGTGGTCGCAAACGCCGCGTGCGGCGATCACCATCCTCCTCCTCACGATCCTGGGCGGCTTCACCGTGCTCTCCCGTCGTAAAATTCGCCGGGAAATCCGGCGCCTGGAACAGCTGCGCCGCGGCTACGAGCTGGAAGCGGAGCGGGAGAGCGAAGCCTGAGCGGAAGTTTCCACATCGGTTTCCTGCGCCATACCGTTCTTTTCCCATCGATTCCCACAATTAAACCCACAACTTAGAGAGCTATCCTCAGACGGAAATCTCCATTCCCGGAGACTGAACGGACGGAGCTGCGACGCTTCGTTCGGGCGGTGGCCTCACGTCGCTCCTCCCAACCAAGAAGGAACGACCATGAAGAAGATCGACATCAACACGCTTCCGGAACTCGCCACCAGGGTGGGCATCCACGGCTCCGCCACGCAGCGCGAAGTCGGCGGCGCCGGTTGCGGCGGAGTCGTGATCGCGCTCGTCACCGGCTGAACTGAACAAGGGAGGGAATGACCATGAAGAAGATCGACATCGGCACGCTTCCGGAACTCACCACCAGGGTGGGCATCCACGGCTCCGCGAAGCAGCGCGAGGTCGCCGGCGGCGCCTGCGCCGGCATCTTCATCGCGATCGTCTTAGGCTGAACCAGGGAGGTCCAGGAATCCTCGGTGCCTCCGCGAAGGAAAAGACGATGATGCCACGACACGAATTGGGCCGCTGGCTCGCCGATCCCGAAGCGCAGGACGTCACGGCCGATCGCGTGATCGAGGTCAGCAAGCAGCTCAAGGCGCTGCCTTTCATCGAACGTCTCCGCCGGGAAATCGATGGGCTGCCCCAATCCGACGCGGCGGCACTGCTCGACTGCGCACGGCGTGCGGTAGCCGACGAGGCTGGGCTGGCAGCGATGTTTTCGCTTTTAGTCGAGGCCGCGGCGGCGGACCCGTATTTTCGGCCGGCGCTGCGCAATCTCACCAGTGCGATCCACGCGGGCATCCTGCTGTTCGAGACGCCGGCTTTGTCCCTGTTCGTGTCGGTGCTGCCGGCGGACTCGCTGGCGGCCAAGCGCCGAGGCCGCGACGGTGCGCGTTCAATCGTCTTCCCCGGCCACCAGAGCCTCTACAAGTTCGTCCGTTCCGGCGGGGCCACCTTCTCCTTTTGGGAAGCCCCGAAGATCGAGGCGGGATTCACCGCGTCGGGCAGCGGGCGGTGCCGGCTGGTGGAACGGCGGCGCATCGCCGACGGTGAGCTGCTGGAGATGGACGGCCGAAAGCACAGCTTCGTCATCGACCATGCGGCCGGCGACCTCGTATATCTGCAGGCGGTCACCAGCGCCGGGCGGGCGCCGCTGACGGTGGAATATGATTCCGACACGTTCGATTTTGTCGGTGCCAGCAGCACCGACGAGGTGAGCAGCCGGACGCAGATGATGCTGTCCCTGCTCCGGACCATGGAGCGTGCCGACGCCGTGCCGGTGATGATCGACATGCTCGACAACCCGCATTTCTACGCTCGGTGGCAAGCGATGCGGGAGCTGCTCGCGCTCGATGCCCAGGCGGCGCTGCCGTACCTGGCGGCCATGGCCGAAGGAGATCCGCATCCTGAAGTGCGCGCCGCGGCGGCGGCGACGCTGTCGGCCTGTTTTCCCGACGCCGCCGATGCGCCGGCACCTGTGTTGGAGATGAGCTGAGTGCCTTTGCCGATCGACTGCGGGAATGACGAGAGCAGCATCGAGCTCGCCGAGCTCGTCGAGTCCCTACAAGGCCGGTTTGACCCGCGCGACGAAGAAGGGCTGGCGCAATGGGGCCCTGCGCTGCGAGGGCTGGCCAACAACCGCCGCTTCCTGGGCGACCTCGCTATCGAGGAGCTGAAGCAGCATTGTTCCGGGCAGAGCGCGCGCAACCAGTATAGTGCCCAGGTGATCCTGCTCCACGGCCAGCGGGATTTCGTGCTCCGCGCCAATTTCTGGCCCGCCAAAAGCGACAGCGTCTACACGAACAGCGGCCCGGAGCCCTTCTTCTACGAGATGCCGCACGATCACAATTTCAGCTTCCTGACCGTGGGCTATCTCGGCCCCGGCTATTGGAGCGACTATTACGAATATGATTACGATCGGGTGGTCGGCTGTCCAGGCGAGGAGGTGGACCTGCGCTTCGTGGAACGTTCCTGCCTCTCCCCGGGGAAGGTGCTGCTCTACCGAAAGCACAGGGACGTACACAGCCAGCTGCCGCCCGACAGCCTCTCGGTGTCCCTCAACATCCTGGCCTCGTCGGCGGCCAACGAGTTCCAGGAGCAGTACAGCTTCGACCTCGCTTCATCGCGCGTGGCCGGGTTCGTGAACCCCTCCGCGCTCGAAACCTTCGTCCGTCTCGCCGGCATCTTCGGCGGCGGCAACGGCCAGGACCTGGTGGAGGATTTCGCAGAGCGCCACCCAAGCGACCGGATACGGTTCGCGGCCTGGCGCGCCAAGGCCGCCGCGGCGCCCAGCGTCGACGCTCGGATAGCCGTCTACGAAGAGGCGGCCGCCCGCTTGACCGGCCTGACGGCGGCCCTGGCGGCGCGCGAAGCCGAACAGGTCCGCGCCGGCCGCAGCTGGATCGAGCAGGGTATCGCCGTCTAGAGGGAGTTCGTCCTTGGTTGATCCCGTCATTGCGAGGAGCGAAGCGACGAAGCAATCCAGCCGGCATCCGAAGCCGTTCTGGATTGCTTCGCTTCGCTCGCAATGACGGAGTCAATCAACCTGAAGCGATCATGCTAGCGTGCGGCGGCCAGGACCGCCAGCCGAGCGCCATGGAGCAGCGGCTCGGTATAGCCCGACGGCTGCCGCGCCCCTTCGAAGACGAGGGCGCGAGCGGCTCGGAAGGCGGCGCTCGCCTGCAAGTCCGGCGCCATGGGGCGGTAGGCTGGACCGCCTCGATTTTGCCGGTCCACCACCGCGGCCATCCTGGCCATGGCGGCATCGACCTGTTCGCCGGTGACGACGCCGTGAAGCAGCCAGTTGGCGACGTGCTGGCTGGAGATCCGGCAGGTGGCGCGGTCTTCCATCAGGCCGGTGTCGTGGATGTCGGGGACCTTGGAGCAGCCGACGCCCTGATCGATCCAGCGCACGACGTAGCCGAGGATACCCTGGACGTTGTTGTCGAGCTCCTCGCGCACCGCCTCGGGCGGCCAGCCGCGCTCGCGGGCCACCGGCACCTTGAGCAGGCCCTGAAGGGGCGCGGGCGCCCGGCCGGCGAGCTCGCGCTGCCGAGCCGCCACGTCGACCCGGTGGTAGTGGATCGCGTGGAGCGTGGCGGCGGTGGGGGAGGGGACCCAGGCGGTGGAGGCGCCCGCCTGGGGATGGGCGATCTTCTGGGCGAGCATGTCGGCCATCAGGTCCGGCATCGCCCACATCCCCTTGCCGATCTGGGCGCGGCCGGCGAATCCGCAGGCGAGGCCGACATCGACATTGTTGTCCTCGTAGGCCTTCAGCCATTCGCTATTCTTCATCTCGGCCTTGCGGACCACCGGCCCGAGCTTCATCGCGGTGTGGATTTCGTCGCCGGTGCGATCGAGGAAGCCCGTGTTGATGAACACCACCCGGTCCTTCACTTCCTTGATCACGGCGGCGAGATTGACGCTGGTGCGGCGTTCCTCGTCCATGACTCCGATCTTCAGGCTGTGGCGCGGGAGGCCGAGCAGGTCCTCGGTGCGGTCGAAGAGGCGGCCGGCGAAGGCGGCTTCCTCCGGGCCGTGCATCTTCGGCTTGACGATATAGATCGAGCCGGCGGGACTGTTGGCGCGGCCGCCGTTCAAATCGTGGAGCGCGGCGAGGGCGGTGATCACCGCGTCGGCCAGCCCTTCCTGCACGTCCTCGCCGTCGATCCGCATCATCGGATTGGCCATCAGGTGGCCGACGTTGCGCACGAACATGAGGGCACGGCCCTTGAGGGTCAGCGTGCCGCCGTCCGGCGCCTGGTAGACGCGGTCCGGCTCCAGCCGCCGCTCCAGCCCCCGGGAGCCTTTGTCGAAGCGGGCGCTGAGCTCGCCTTTCATGAGCCCCAGCCAGTTCCTGTAGACCGCCACTTTCTCGTCGGCATTCACCGCCGCGACCGAATCCTCGCAGTCCATGATGGCGGTGACGGCGCTTTCCATCAGGATATCGGCGACTCCGGCCCGGTCGGTGCGGCCGACCGGGTGCTCGGGATCGACGAGGATCTCGACGTGGAGCCCATGGTGGCGCAGCAGCAGCGATGGACCTCGCCACCCGGCGAGCAGCGACGGATCGCGAAGGCCGCCGCGGTCGGTGACGAGACGGCCGCCCTCGACGCCGTAGCGGGTCACCTCGGCGTGGCTGCCGCCGGCCAGCGGAGCGATCTCGTCGAGCAAGGCCCGGCCCCAGGCGACGACCCGGGCGGCCCGCTCGGCATCGTAGCCGCCCGCGGCCGGCCGATCGCCGAGCACGTCGGTGCCGTAGAGCGCGTCGTAGAGGCTGCCCCAGCGGGCGTTGGCGGCATTTAGGGCGTAGCGGGCGTTGCTCACCGGAACGACGAGTTGCGGCCCCGCGATGCGCCCGATCTCGGGGTCGGCATTCTCGGTGCCGATCGCGAACGGCGCCGGCGGATCGACGAGATAGCCGATCGCCCTGAGGAACTCCTCCTCCTCGGCCGGTTCCGGCGGCCGGCCGCCGAGCGAGAGGTTGCGCTCGTCGATCCGGTTCTGGAGGTCTTCCCGGCGGCGAAGCAGGCGCTTGTTCTCCGGAGTCAGCTCGCGCAGCAGCGACGAGAAGCCGAACCAGAACGCGGCGGGGTCGAGGCCGGTGCCGGGAAGCGCTTCCTCTTCGATGAACGCCCTCAGCCCCCGGTCCACCTCCACCCCTGAGATCAGCGCATATGCGGCCAAGGCGGCCCTCCCTTTCCTCGTGGCGCCGTCCGCCTAGCCCCTGTATGGGCGTTTATCCATGCGCTTCCTGCTCTTCCTCGCCTTGCTGCTGCTGCCGCCGCCTCCAGCCGCGGCGCTGGGCGAGGAGACGGCGATCCTGCTCCGGCCGGACCGGGTCTTCGACGGCGTCGACCCGCGCCCGCACGCGGGCTGGTCGGTGCTCGTCCGCGGGGAGAGGATCGAAGCGGTGGGTCCCGCTTTGGCGGCACCGCCGGGCGCGCGGGTGATCGATCTGCCCGGTACGACCCTGATGCCGGGCCTGATCGAAGGTCATTCGCACCTCTTCCTCCACCCGTATAACGAAACGAGCTGGGACGATCAGGTGCTCAAGGAGCCGCAGGCGCTGCGCACCGCCCGAGCGGTCAATCATGCCCGCCACACTTTGATGGCCGGCTTCACCACCGTCCGCGACCTCGGTACCGAAGGCGCCGGCTATGCGGACGTGGGGCTCAAGCAGGCCATCGAGCAGGAGATCGTGCCGGGGCCGCGGATGCTGATCGCGACCCGAGCACTGGTCGCGACGGCGAGCTACGCGCCGCGGTCGCCCGATCCCGAGATCGACGTCCCGCAGGGTGCGGAGGAGGCGGACGGGGAGGCGCTCGTCACCGCGGCTCGCCGGCAGATCGGCCGCGGCGCCGACGTGCTCAAGCTGTACGGCGATTACCGCTGGGGCCCGGGCGAGCCGCCGCGGCCTACCTTCGCGATGGAGGAGATGCGCTCCGCGGCGGCGGCCGCGCATCGGGCGGGGCGGCACGTCGCCGTCCATGCCTCGACGCCGGAGGGGATGCGCAACGCGGTTCTCGCCGGCGCCGATACGATCGAGCATGGCAATGGCGGCACGGCGGAGATTTTCCGGCTGATGAAGCAGAAGGGCGTCGCCCTCTGCCCGACGCTGGCGGCGACCGATGCCATCGCCCGCTACCGCGGCTGGAACGGCGCGGCGCCGGAGCCGGAGGCGATACGCGAAAAGAAATCGAGCTTCGCCGCCGCTCTCGCCGCGGGCGTGCCGATGTGCATGGGCGGCGATGTCGGGGTCTACGCCCACGGGGACAATGCGCGCGAGATGGAGCTGATGGTCGCCTACGGCATGCGTCCGGCGGACGTCCTGATCGCCGCCACCTCCGCCAACGCCCGCTTCTTCCGGGTCGCCGATCGGGTCGGCGCGGTGAGGAGGGGACTGCTCGCCGACCTGGTCGCCGTCGACGGCGATCCGACGCGCGACATCGCGGCGTTGCGCCGGGTCCGGCTGGTGATGAAGTCCGGCAGAATGTTCCGGTCACCCTGATCCGGCCCCGTTTTTGTCTGCCGGGTGTGGCGGCCGGGACGCGCATCGGCGGCAAAAGGGGGGAAGAAGGCGGAAACCCGCTAAAATAGTTGATTCCGGCGCCCTGCTGCTACGAATCAGGCTTGCAAGCGAAAGGTGCATCTCCGAAAACGGCGCCAGCCAGCGAGCGTGCGGCTGCCGAAGAGGGAGCGTGCAGGATTCACCTGTTCAAAGGCAGTGCCGTCGCGGACCGACCATAAGTTTCGAAACCATACAGGGAGCAAGTTCATGACCAGATCGACCAGGATCCAGCTCTTGGCGGCGACCGCCATGTCGGCGGCCGTTTTCTACGCGGCTCCGGCTTCGGCCGATCCCACGGCGCCGTGCAACGACGGCCCGGTGGGCACGACGTTCAGCACCGAGTGCGGCACGAATTCCACCGTCGGCACGGCCAGTGCCGCCACCGCGGTCGGCCAGCTCGCAAGGGCGACCGGCGTTGAGAGCACCGCCGTCGGCGCCGACTCCCAAGCCTCGGGTGCCCGTTCGACCGCCGTCGGCACCGTCTCGACCGCGCGGGGCGACGACTCGACCGCTCTGGGTGATCGCTCCTCGGCCGGGGACGTCAATTCCACCGCCGTCGGCGCCGGTACCGACGCCACCGGCCGTTCCTCGACCGCCATCGGCAGCGGCGGCGTCGCCAGCCGCCCCGTGATCGCGGCCGCGGGCTTCAGCACCGCCGTCGGCACCGGCAGCCAGATCGCCGCGGGTGCCACCGGCGCCACCGCGGTGGGCGATCTCAACACGATCACCACCAACGGCTCGTTCGGAGTCGCTCTGGGCGCGTTCAACACGGTGCGCGCCGCCAGCGGCATCGCCATCGGCAACGGCGCTCTGGTCGAGACCGGCGCGGTCAACGGCACCGCCATCGGCAATGGGTCGCAAGCCACTGGCACCAACTCCGTCGCCATGGGCACCTTGTCCAGAGCCACCGCCAACAGCGCCGTTGCCTTGGGCACGCAGGCGGAAGCCACGCAGGTGTTCAACGTCGCCCTGGGAAGCTCCAGCAGCGCCACGGGCATCGAATCGAGCGCCGTCGGCGGGGACTCCGAAGCTTCGGGCCGCCAGTCGACCGCGGTCGGCACCGTCGCCACCGCCAACGGCGCCCTCTCCAGCGCCTTCGGCACCCGCTCCAGCGCCGATGGGGACGCCAGCACCGCCCTTGGCGCCCTGTCCACCGCGCTCGGCGCCGAAGCCGTCGCCGTCGGCGCGGATTCGCTGGCTCGGGACGCGAACACCACGGCCCTGGGCACCGTCGCATCGGCGCTCGGCGTCGGCTCGACCGCGGTCGGCAACCGTGCCTCCGCGTCGGCCCTCAACTCGACCGCCCTTGGACGTCAGTCGGAAGCGACCGGAGTCAGCTCCGTCGCCGTCGGCCGCGGCGCCGTCGCGAGCGACGAAGATGCGGTCGCGGTCGGCGACCTGGCGCGGGCCACGGGCTTCCATTCGACGGCGCTGGGCGGCGAGGCCGTGGCCAGCGGCGTCGGCGCCCAGGCCCTCGGCTGGCAGTCGACCGCCTCGGGGACCCGCTCCACGGCGGTGGGCCGTCAGTCGCAGGCCACGAACGTCAATAGCGTCGCGGTCGGCGACAATTCGCGCGCGACCGGTGCCAACTCCCTGGCCGCCGGCGCCCTTTCGCGCGCTGTTGGCTCGGAAGCCGTCGCCCTCGGCACGGATTCGCTGGCGCAAGGGAACAACACCCTTGCGGTCGGTACGGTCGCGTCGGCGCTCGGCAACGGCGCTACGGCCGTCGGCAACCGCGCTTCGGCCTCGGCGGTGAACTCGACCGCCGTCGGCTTCCAGTCCGAGGCGCTCGGCTTCGGCTCGTTCGCCGGCGGCCAGGCGGCGATCGCCTCGGCCACCAACTCGACCGCGCTCGGCACCGGCGCTCGCGCCACCCATGCCGGGTCGACCGCTATCGGCGCCAACGCGACCACGACGGCCGCCAACCAGGTGACCCTCGGAGCGGCGGGCACCACCGTCCGCTTCGGCGGCTACACCACGGCGGGCGTGCTGGTGAACGACGCCAACGGCAACGTCTCGACCAACACCACGCTGCTGCCGCAGGTTGCCGCCAACACGACGCAGATCGCCACCAACACCTCGGCGATCACCGCGATCCAGGGCGTCAATGCCACTCAGACCACCCAGATCACGGCGCTTCAGACCCTTACGGCGAGCCAGGGCACCGCGATCACCGGCCTGCAGAACAACGTCACGACCCTGTTCGACCTCTCCGAGGTCAACCGGCGCGATATCCGCAAGGCCAATGAGGGCGTCGCCATGGCGCTGTCGATGGAGACGCCGAACCTTCCGGCCGGCACCAGCATGGGTGTCGCCGGCGGTATCGGCTACTTCCAGAACCGCCTCGCGGGCACGGCGTCCTTCGCCGCTCGAGTCGGCACCAACGCCGCCTTCTCGGCCGGCGTCGGCCTGGGCTTCGGCAGCGGTGAGATCGGCGCCCGCGCCGGCTTCTCCACCGCGTGGTAATATCGCCGGCCAACGGCAAGACGAGCGGGCCGGGGCTTAATGCCCCGGCCCGTTTGCTGTTTGCCGCGCTTTTCCTCGCCGCCTCTTGTCTTCCCTCCACGCTCGCGGCGCAGGCGCCCCGTACGGCGGCGGGCGCGGCAGCTCTTCCGGTGCCGGACCATCTGGCGCTGACGAAGCTGATCTGGAGCACGATGGCCGCGGTCGATCAGGCCAACAGGACGAGCAACTATTCGGTCCTGCACGGTTTGGGGTCTCCCGCCTTCCAGGCGAATAACAGCCCCCCCGGGCTCGCCACCGTGTTCGCTCGGATCCGCCTCCAGCGTATCGACCTCTCCGACACCTTCCTGGTCGAGCCGGTGCTCGACTTTCCGGCGCGGATCGAAGGGGGACTGCTGCGCATTCGCGGCGCTTTCCGGATGCGTCCCACCGGCGTGCAGTTCGACCTGCTCTACCAATGGGACGGCACTTGGAAACTCCACGGGGTCGCGATCGCCCCGGTGGCGATGAACCGCTGAGGCTCAGCCGCTTTTCGAATCCCGGATGAATTCTCGCGCGTGCGCTTCCAGCGCCGCGCCTTCCGCATCGAAAGTGCCATAGCCCCAGCGCCGACGGGCCCTGAACACCGGCACCGTCCGCGCGAGCTGCGCGCAGGCGAGCATGTGCCGGCGCGTCGTCCCCATCAACGGGACATAGGCGCCGCGATAGGTGTTGGCGATCATCGCCTCCACCGCCCGCGAGCCTTCGAGACGATCGATCGAAGTCGATCCATCCTCCGCCTTGTCGAGCAGATAAAGGTGGCTGAGCGGCATCGCCGGGAGCACGCGCTCCAGATCGGTGGGGACCGTATATTTATCCATGTCGTCGAAGGACCGCTCGTAGGCCGAGGCGTCGCGGCCGCCCGCTTCCAGGGCCTCGCGCCACAGCCGCAGGCGGGGAATGCCGGGATGGGCCAGCGGCCTTCCGTCGGGGCCGGCGGTCACGACGCAGACGTCGTCCGCCAGGACGTCGAAGCCGTGATCGTGAAACCATGCGGCGAGCGTCGACTTGCCGGCCCCCGGATGCCCCATGAAGCCGATGGCGCGTCCCTCCACCACCACCGCATTGGCGTGGAGGGGGAGGAGGCCGCGCTGGTGCAGGATCGCTCCGAAGGCGGAGCCCAGGAGGTAGAGGCGCAGATTGCGGGGCGAAACGCCCTCCGCGGGCTCGACCAGCATCTCGCGGCCGGCGCGGGTCAGGAAGCGGCCCGCTCCCGCGATGACCAGCAGCGCGTCGTCGCCGTGGATGTAGAGCCCCGGCGACGTCTCCGAATGCTCCGCGATCGCGCCAACGGTGATTCGCACGTCGTCCGCTCCCGGCCCGGGATCGGCGACGAGCTCGGGCAGCGGGACCTCCGACAGAACGGAGAGCCCGAACAGCCGGTAGCAATGGGCGGAGTCAGTCAAGGCGCGCGTTCCTCACCGAATTGACGAAGCTGGCCGCCGCGAGAGTTCGCAGCAAATGCATGCGGTATAGATAAACGACCGGGCGTTCCTCCCAGCCGGAGGTCGGCCAGCTTCGCGCCACCGCCTCCACCGCCTCGAAATCGACGATCGACCCGGCTCGCCCGGACTCGGCCTCGGCGCGCGCGAAGGCCCTGACCTCGTCGCCTCGTACCTGCTCGTACCAGTCGGGCATCTGATAGCCGCGCAGCCGCTGCTCGAGCACGGCGGTCGGGACTCGGCCGGCGAGGGCGTGGCGAAGCGCCGGGCGGCGCATGCCGCCGTCGAGCAGCGCCTCGGGCGGAAGCGAGAAGCAGAAGTCGACGAGCCTTCGGTCGTTGGTCGGATCCCGCTCCTCGACGCCCCACTCTGCGAGGCTGCGTTTCCGGTAGCTGCCCGGATCGGCGGTTCGAAGCATCGTCCATCGGCGAGCGGGGGCGTCGCGTGGGGGGGCGATGGCCCAGCCTTCCATCTCCAGTCCTCGCCGCATCGCCTCGCGCCAGGGGGCGGCGACGAATCGCGGCGGCTCCGGCCGGCGCGCGCGCAGCCGCGCATAGAGGCTCTCGGGCAGCCAGGGCCCGAAGGAGCCGTTCAGCATCTGCAGCCAGCTGAAATCCCGCCGGCGCCTCAGCGCCCGCGCCTCGCGCCACCACCGCGGCCACGCACCTGTTCGGACGAGGTCGCCCAAAGTGTCGACACCGAGCCCCGCGCTGATCGTGAAATTGCCTACCTCGCCGGTGAGCATGACCGTGACTCCGGCCTCGCCGGCGCCGCGGTTGATGGCCTGCCACCAGACGTTGTTGAAGACGTGGCCGACCGGCTGACCGGCGAAACGCTGGCTGCTCTCGATGAGACCCAGCGGCGAAACGCCCGTTGGCCGGACGATCCGATGGTCGATGTTGGAATGGAGCGCGGCCGTCGCCGCCGCGATCCGGCTTTCGTCACCGATTCGGCCCGCGACCACCGGCCCGGTGAAGCCTTCGCGGGGGGCGGAGGTAAAGGCCACGATCCGTTCGCCGGTCGCGGCCAGAGCCAGCGCCGCCGAGGTGGTCACCGCGCTGCTGTCGAAGCCGGAGCTCAGCTGCGACCCGACGAGGCCATCGGCGCGGCGAAGCCGGCGGCGGACGGCGGCATCGAGCTGTTCGCGAAGCGCCTCCCCATATTCATGGGCGCGGGCGAAGCGGAGCGGCCGGCGGTGCGGCTCCCAATAGCGCTCCAGGGAGACGCCGCCGCGGCTCGCAAGCGCGCAATGCCCCGGCTCGATCGCGCTCACGCCCGCGAAGAAGCTCCGCCGGCCGCCCGGGGGAAGATCGGCGACGAAGCGGGCGACCTTTTCCTCATCGACGTCGAAAGCGCTGCCGGCCAGGCGGGCGAGAGGCTCGGCCATGGTCGCGAAGGCGAAATAGCGCTCGTGCCGGCGGTAGAATAGGGGGCGCTCGCCGGCGGTGTCGCGGGCGAGCAGCAGGGTCTGGTCCCGGCCGTCCCAAAGAGCGAAGGCGAAATCCCCGATCATCCGGGTGAGGATGCCGCGTCCCCAGGCAAGCCAGCCGCGGAGAAGCAGTGCCGAATCGCTGAGCTGCGATCCTGCCGCGGCTCCGAGCGCCAGATCCGAAATCAGCTCATTCCTATTGTCGATCCGAAGGTCCGCGACGAGCGTGAAACGCCCGTCGTCGCTCGTCAGCGGCTGGCGGTCGAACGCGTCCTCGGGCAGCAATCGGTAGAGACATCGCCCCGCCGCATAATCACCTTGGGTGACGGAGTCTCGCCCGTGCGGCCCGTAAGCCGCCTGCGCGTCGAGCAACCGCCGGGACAGAGCCGTCGCTCGAGCCTCGCCGTCGAAGCTCCACACACCTGCGATGGCCGACAAGGTTCAGGCCCTTAAAGGGGAGACATACGAAAGGGACGTCCGCCCAAGGGCGAACGTCCCTGAATATCGTACCGAAAACGACGCGCTTAGGAGCGCGCGTTGCCGACCGGGCCGCCGTCGTCGATGCCGGTCGCATTGGCTTCGGCGGAGCCGGCGTCGAGCTTCTTGACTTCCGGGCGGACCCACTGGGCGGACTTCTGATTTGAATGCTTGAACAAAGGACTAGCTCCCTGCTTTTCGTTGTTTCGCTGATCGGTTTACAGGGAAGGAAGCGGGATTCCAACCCTTTAATTCGCGTATGAAAATTCTCGACACGCGCTGTTGTTCCAGCGCCACGGTTTTGTCCGTTCGCACCCCAGGCTGCGCAGCCACGCCGCTGAGCGACAAGGCTTCTTTCAAATCGGGGGAGGCGGCTTTTTTCACGTCAGCTGCGCCAGGACGCGCTTTTTTCAAATCCAGCTGCTCAGCCGCGTGCGGTGGCCGCCTGATCGGCGAGAGGCGCAGCTGACCCTGTCGACTGATTGCCCCGACCCGATCCGAAGATCGGCCGTCTGCTCAGACGGCTCAATGCCCCACGAGCCTGACTGGCCGTGACATGGCGGGCTGCCAACCTATCTAAGAGGCGACCACTGCTCAATCCCGAGGTTTGCTTGACCGAACATTCAGAGGCCGCGGAACCGAGCGGCGACGAAAGCTCCGGCGCGGACGTCTGGGTCGTCGATGAACGTCAACTCATCCGTATCGAGGCAGTCCATCGCGGCTTCCTCTATCAGCACCTCTATGGAACGATCTGTCTCCTTCTGGCTGGGGCCAACGGTGTCGAGCGGGTCGTCGTGGAGCGAGACGAGGATGTGGAGATCGTTCTCCCGCACCGACGGACCTATGTTCAGATCAAGACGCGTATTGGCAGTTTGAGCTTCGGCGATGTCGAGAGCGCCCTTCAACGCTTCGAGGAGATCAGGAGCGAGCATGGCAAGGGCGCGCGGCGGGGCGACCCCAACTTCGTGATCGCGTCCAACGCGGCGCCATCGGGGCCGCTGCTTGCAAAGATCTCCGCCGACGATTGGCCAAAGGACGTGCAGCTGCACTGGCCTGACGGGCCGGCGCCGACGGATCCGTTCCTGCCCGTGCCCCCGCGCAGTGTCGGCGAAGCGATCAGGGCCTGCTCGGCGCTCGCGAGCGAGTTGCCGTTTGCCCTGTTGAAGCCGGAGACGCTCACTTGGAAGCTCGCTAGCCTCGTAATGTTTGCCTCGGCTGGAACTCCGCCGAGGCAGGATCACAGCTTCTCGCGGGAGGAGTTGCCGGCGCTCTTCGAGCAACTGGTCGTCCAGATGCAGGAGCTGCCGGCTCCGCCGACGATCTACAGAGCGCAGGTAGATGAGCCGCCGCTGCTCGGCGACCAGCGGGTCCGTATCCTCTCGGGTCTATCGGGCGCGGGCAAGACGGCATGGGTGGCCGAGGCGGCCCTGCATGCCCCGCTGCCGGTGACCTACATCGACGTCGTCGATACCCCGGGATCGGCTCTCGCATCGGCGGTCACTCGCGAGGTAGCCGGCCGCATTTTCGGGCGGTCGAGCGGCAAGTTAGGCGAGATCCTGCTTCCCGGTGCGAGCGGTCTCGAGATACTCGGCGCGCTGAGCGTCAAACTCGGCGAGGAAGGCGTGTATGCCCACGTCGTGATTGACAATGCCCACAGGGTCCCGGCCTCCGAGATCGAGGTGATTGTCGCCCGCGCGCCGCACCTGCGGTTCTTGCTGCTCGGTCAGCCGGGTGCGGAGATCGCTGCTTTGGAGGCAAGGCTGGCCGTCAGGGCTGAGGCTCTTCATGGCTGGGATGAGGATACGATCGCGGCCGCCGTTCACGATGCTGGCTGCCAGGCCGACTTCGGCGACTGCGAGCGCCTTTCGCGCCTGACCGGTGGGTTACCGTTCTACGTTCTCAACGCCGCCTCGGTCGCTGCACGAGAATATGGCGGATCGATCCGCGCCTTTTGTGTCGATGTCGAGGCGCAGACCCACGTCGTGGAGACGGCTCAAGAGATCATCCTGAGGCGCGCATTCGAGGGATTGCCGGCCCACGCCCGCGAGATGATCGCGATCCTGAGCCTGGCGGACGTCGCGCTGTCGCGGGACGAGGCCCTTAAGCTGCTTCAGGGCGCATGCGACCTCGATGCCCGGGCGAGTGCCGCACGGCTGCGAGCGTTGCCGGCGACGGGCGCACTCGAGTTATTCGGCAATTCCGCCCTCAAGATACACGACGCCGTCCGCATGCTTGGCCTCGCAGATCTGGCCGCGCGGGGCGATGTGGTCGAGAGCAAGGCGAAGGCCGCCCTTCGGGAGGTGATCATCGTCTCCATCCGCGAGGACTGGAGCATCGCGAAGCTGGGGCTTCTGATCCGCCTCTTCGGGCAGCTGGGTGACGCGAAGGTTCTGGTCGAGTTCGCGACGGACGAATTATTCCACGAAATGGGTGTCTGGCCGGAGATCGAGCCGTTCTTGGTAGCCATCGCCGGGAACGCGGAGGCGG
>DASWLY010000195.1:0-1880 GCA_036400035.1 Allosphingosinicella sp. | reverse complement strand
TCTCCGTCGTCCCGGCGAAAGCCGGGATCTCGTGGAGACCCGCCGAGACTTCTCGTCCTGGGATCCCGGCTTTCGCCGGGATGACGGCTATGACCGTCGCTCCCGCGGTCAGCCCAAGGCGATGAAGGGGGGGCTGGCGCTCTCCGTCGTCCCGGCGAAAGCCGGGATCTCGTGGAGACTCGCCGAGACTTCTCGTCCCGAGGTCCCGGCTTTCGCCGGGATGACGGCTATGACCGTCGCTCCCGCGGTCAGCCCCAGGCGATGAAGGGGGGGTTGAGGAAGCGGTCTGCGATCTTGCCGTAGGTGAGAGGGCCGGTCTCGCGCCCGTTCTCGTCCAGCGCCAGCACCCGGCCGCCGGCCGCCTCGAGGATGGCCTGACCGGCGGCGGTGTCCCATTCGGCGGTTGGGCCGTGGCGCGGATAGACGTCCGCCGTCCCTTCGGCGACCAGGCAGAATTTGAGCGAGGAGCTGGAGGCGACGAACTCGGCGATGGCGAGATGGGCGCTCTTCTCCCCGGTGCCGTGCGAGGCGTGGCTCCGGCTGCCGACGGCGGTGAGGCCCGAGTCGGGACGGGGGCGGGGGCGGATCGGCTCCGCGGGGCCGCCGTCGCGCGCCCGGAAGGCGCCTTCGCCTCGGGCGCCGTAATAAAGCAGCCTGGAATCGGGCGCGTAGATCACTCCGGCCACCGCGGCGCCGTCCTCGATCAGCCCGATGTTGACGGTGAATTCGCCGTTGCGCTGGATGAAGCCGCGCGTGCCGTCGAGCGGGTCGACGCAGAAGAAGCGGGTACCGAGCTCGGGAATCCGGCCGGCCGCGGCTTCCTCTTCGGCCAGGACCGGAATGTCGGGGAAGGCGGCGGCGAGGCGCTCCAGGATGATCGCTTCGGCGCGCCGGTCCGCGATCGTGACGGGCGAGCCGTCCTCCTTCTCGATCACTTCGCAGCCCTCGAGGTAGATCCGCTCGATCTCCGCGCCGGCGGCGAGCGAGGCCTCGATCAAGATCGGGAGCAGGTCGGCGGTCATTCGTCGCCCCGGCGAAAGCCGGGGCCTCGGGGAGACCCGCGGTGACTTTCCTCCCCGAGGTCCCGGCTTTCGCCGGGATGACGAGGTGACAGCCGCTCCCAGTGCCAGCGCAGATGATCCTCCATGAAGGTGGAGATGAAGAAGTAGCTGTGATCGTAGCCCTCCTGCATCCGGAGCGTCAGGGGGATGCCCGCCTCGCGGCACGCGGCCTCGAGGCGCTCCGGCTTCAGCTCGCGATCGAGGAAGCTGTCCGCGCCGCCCTGGTCGACGAGGATCTCCGGCAGTCGGGCGCCGTCCTCGATCAGGGCGACGGCGTCGTGGGCGCGCCAGGCGGCCCGGTCCGTCCCGAGATAGCCGCCAAGCGCCTTCTCGCCCCACGGCACCTCCTTGGGCGCGACGATCGGAGCGAAGGCGGAGACGCTTCGGTAGCGGCCGGGGTTGCGCAGGGCCAGAGTGAGCGCTCCGTGACCGCCCATCGAATGGCCGGTGATCGCCTGCCGGCTCATGTCCGCGGGGAAATGGGCGGCGACGAGGTCCGGAAGCTCGGCGGTGGCGTAGCTGTACATCCGGTAATGCCTGGCGAAAGGCGCCTCGGTCGCGTCGACATAGAAGCCGGCGCCCTGCCCGAAATCGTAAGCCGGATCGTCGGGCACGTCCGGCCCTCGCGGGCTGGTGTCGGGCGCAACCAGGATCAGGCCGAGCTCGGCGCAGACGCGCTGATACTGGCCCTTCTCCACCACATTGGCGTGGGTGCAGGTGAGCCCGGAGAGGAACCAGAGGACGGGCAGCGGCCTCCCCGCTTCCGCCTGCGGAGGGAGGTAGATCCCGAACGTCATGTCCGTGCCGGTCTCGCGGCTG
>DASWLY010000194.1:0-7630 GCA_036400035.1 Allosphingosinicella sp. | reverse complement strand
TCGCCTGGCGGATCCACCAGGTGGCGTAGGTCGAGAATTTGTAGCCGCGGCGATATTCGAACTTATCGACCGCCTTCATCAGGCCGATATTGCCTTCCTGGATTAGGTCGAGGAACTGCAATCCGCGGTTCGTATATTTCTAGGCGATCGAGATGACGAGCCGGAGGTTGGCCTCGACCATCTCCTTCTTGGCGATCCTCGCCTCGCGCTCGCCTTTCTGGACCTGGTTCACGATCCGGCGGAACTCGGCCAGCGACATGCCGGTCGCCTGGGCGATCTCGGCGATCTCGGCCCGGATGCGCTCGATCGCGCCCGATTCCTGGGTGCAGAAGGCGTTCCATTTCTTGTCGGTTCCGCAGACGCGCTCGGCCCAGCCCTCGTCGAGCTCGTGGCCGAGATAGGAGTCGAGAAAGGCGCGGCGCGGCACCTTGTGGCGCTCGGCGAGGCGAAGCATCTGGCCGGCGAGCGCGGTCAGCCGGCGGTTGTAGCTGTAGAGCTGGTCGACGAGATATTCGATCTTGGCGCCGTGGAACTGGACGCTCTCCACCTCGGCGGTGAGCTGCTCCGAGAGCGCCTGATATTTCTTCTCGTCCGCCTTGGAGAATTCCTGGCCGGCGCTCATCGCCTCCATCCGCGACTGCTGGACCCTGGCGAACTTCTTGTAGAGGTCGGTGATCCTGGCGAAGCGCTCGAGCGCCTGCGGCTTCAGCGTTTCCTCCATCTGGGCGAGGGAGAGGGTGTTGTCCTCGTCCTCCTCCTCGAACTGGGGTCGGGCGCGGCGCTCGACGAGGCTGTCCTCGTCCTCCTCCTCGTCGGCGGGGGCCGAGACGACTTCCTCCTCCTCCTTGAAGCTGGGCCCGGCGGTCTTCTCGCTGATCTCGTCCTCGCCGCCCTCCTCGGCGCTCTCCACCTGCTCGGGCGTCGGGCCCTTGGAAAGCATGGCGTCGAGGTCGAGGATCTCGCGAAGCTGCATCTCGCCGGCGTTCAAGGCGTTCGACCAGTGGATGATGGCGTTGAAGGTGATCGGGCTCTCGCACAGGCCCCAGATCATCGTGTCGCGGCCGGCCTCGATGCGCTTGGCGATGGCGATCTCGCCCTCGCGGCTGAGCAATTCCACCGCGCCCATCTCGCGAAGATACATGCGGACGGGATCGTCGGTGCGATCCATCGTCTCCTTCTTCTTCTCGACGATGAAGCGCTCGCCGTCCGATCCGTCGCCCTCCTCCGCTCCGGAATCGACCTCGGGCTCGTCCGCCTTGTCCTCGTCGTCGTCGGATTCCTCCGCCTCCACCACATTCACCCCCATTTCATTGAGGGCACTCATGACGTCCTCGATCTGCTCGGAGGACATCTGGTCCTGCGGCAGGGCTTCGTTGAGCTCGTCATAGGTGATGTAGCCGCGCTTCTTGGCGCGGGCGACCAGCTTCTTGAGGGAGGCCTCGTTGAGGTCGATCAGCGGCGCGTCGCCGTTGTCCTGCTTCTCGTCCGTTTCGGCCTGCGTGTTCGTCTTCGCCATCTAAACGCCTTATAAGTTCGTCATCCCGCGCTGCCTTCGATCAGCGCCGCGAGCTGCCTCTCCGCCTCGTCCCTGGCCGCCCGCAACCTCTGCTGCTCCTGGAAGGCGGCTTCGTCGCCTTCTTCCTTGAGCCGCGCGGTCGCCGCGTCGAGCGCAGCATAGAGTCCCGGCTGTGCCGCCAATGTGTCGATGACCAGAACGAGATCGCGAGAAGCACGTTCCGGGTCGGCATCACGGCGGTTGAAGGAGAAGGCCAGTCCGCGTTCCAGGCGCAGCCTCTCGGCAAGAGGGGCGACGCCAGCCTCGATCAATATGGTATGAACCTGCTCCTGATCAAGCTCGCCGTGCGCCATCGCGCCTTCGAGCAGCGCATCGCGGAGCCGGGCGGCCATCTTGTCGGGCAAGGGAAGGGCGGCGATCGCCTCCGCATGGGCGGCGACCAGCCCGGGAAAACGGAGCAGTCCGTGGAGCACGGAGCGGGCGGTCTTGGCGCTGATTGCGCCGCCGGCCATCGCCTTCGCCTGCTCCGAGACCGGCCGCTGCGGCGCGAAGCGGGCGCCGCCGCGCGAGCCGGGCCGGCCGGGAGGCGAGGGCGTCCACGGCCGCCGGGGCGGAGGAGCGGTGAGGGCGTTGAAGCGGCCGAGCAATTCGGAGCGATATTGCTCCCGAACGTGCGGATCCTGGATGGTGGAGATATGCTCCGTCAGCCGGTGCCTGAGACCCGCCTTCTGCTCCGGCGTCGCCAGGGGCTCGGCCTCGAGCTCGTGGAGCCAGAGGCGGTCGACCAGGGATTGGGGCGTTTCGAGCAACGCTTCCAGGGCGCCGCGCCCCTCCGAGCGGATGAGGTCGTCGGGATCCTTCCCGGCGGGAAGGGTGACGAAGCCGAGCGACCGGCCGGGCCCGACATGGGGCAGCGCCCGAAGCAGCGCCCGCACCGCCGCCTTCTGGCCGGCCGAATCGCCGTCGAAGCACAGGATGGGGGTAGGGGAGAGGCGCCACAACAGCCCGAGCTGAGTCTCGGTGACGGCGGTGCCCAGCGGGGCGAGCGCTTCGCCGAGGCCGGCCTGGTCGAGGGCGATCACGTCCATCTGCCCCTCGACGACGATCACCCGCTTCGCCTCGCGGCTCGCCGCCGCCGCCTTGTCGATGTTAAACAGGGTTCGGCCCTTGTCGAACAAAGGCGTGTCGGGCGAATTGAGATATTTGGGCTCGCCCGCGCCCAGGATCCGGGCGCTGAAGGCGATGACCCGTCCGCGCCGGTCCCGGATCGGGAACATCAGCCGGCCCCGGAAGCGGTCGTAGGGCTCGCGGTCGTCGTCGGGTGCGATGAGGAGCCCGGCCTCGATCAGCTTGTCGTTGCCGAAATCCCTCAGCGCGACGCGCAACTTGCCGCGGGTATCGGGCGCGTAGCCGAAGCCGAAGCGGCGCCGGGTGGAATCGGAAATCCCGCGTTTCTGGAGATAGTCCCGAGCTTCCGCGCCCTCGAGGCCGCCGAGCTGCTCCTCGAACCAGTGCTGGGCCGCTTCCATGACGTCATAGAGGCCCGTCGCCCGTTCCGCTTTCTCCTGGGCTCGGGGATCCGCCGCCGGCACTTCCATTCCGGCGGCGTCGGCAAGCTCCTTCACCGCGTCCATGAAGGGCAGCCCGCGAGCGTCGGTGAGCCAGCGGATGGCGTCGCCGTGCACGCCGCAGCCGAAGCAATGGTAGAAGCTCTTCTCGTCGTTGACGTAGAAGCTCGGAGTCTTCTCCTTGTGGAACGGGCAGGGGGCCTTCCACTCCCGGCCGGCGCGCTGCAGCTTCACCGTTCGCCCGATGACGGCCGAAAGCGACGTGCGCGCCCTAAGCTCGTCCAGAAATTGCGGGCTGAGGGACATGCCCCAGCTTAGGCCGAGAGGCGGGCCTTTACGAGGCCGCTCGCCTTCGACATGTCGAGCCCGCCGGCGTGCTTTTCCTTCAGCACGGCCATCACCCGACCCATGTCCTTGAGCGACGAAGCGCCGGTCTCCGTCACGATCGCGTCGATGGCGGCCTTCGCCTCCTCCACGCTCATCTGGCGGGGCAGGAAGCCCTCGATCACGGCGATCTCCGCCTTCTCCGCGTCGGCCAGCTCCTGGCGCCCGCCCTGCTCGTAGAGCGCCACCGATTCGCGGCGCTGCTTGATCATCTTCTGGAGGACCTCGGTGACGGTGACGTCGTCGTCGGCCGGCGCGGTGCCCCCGCGCATCTCGATCTCGCGGTTCTTGAGCGAGGATTGGATGAGGCGGATCGTCGCCGTGCGCGCCTTGTCGCCGCTCTTCATGGCGGTGACGAGGGCGGCCTTGATGTCGTCGCGAATCATGGGTTTGCAGGTCCAGGCGTGGGAAAGGCGCAGACGATAGCGGGGGCGCCCGGCTTTTAACAGATTGACGCTGCCGCCCCCCGCCTCTAGCCGTCGGGCCTTAGCGACATCGCCAGATTTCCTTTAGGAGTGCCCGCCCCAATGGCCGACGCCAAGCCTTCGCCCGCGCCTCAAGGGGCCACGGGCGTATTGGTCCTGGCGGATGGAAGCCTGGTGTGGGGCAGGGGCTTCGGAGCCGAAGGGGCGGCCGTCGGCGAAGTCTGCTTCAACACCGCCATGACCGGCTACCAGGAGGTGATGACCGACCCCTCCTACGCCTCGCAGATCGTCACCTTCACCTTCCCGCACATCGGCAATGTCGGCGCGAACTACGAGGATCTGGAGGCGGACAATCCCTGGGCGCTGGGCTGCGTCGTGCGGCAGGACGTGACCGAGGCGAGCAATTTCCGCGCGATCCAGACCTTCGATGCGTGGATGAAGGCGAACGGCCGGATCGGTCTCAGCGGAGTAGACACCCGGGCCCTGACCCGCAAGATCCGCGACGGCGGCGCGCCCAACGGCGTGATCGCCCACGCCGCCGACGGCAGGTTCGACCTCGACGCCTTGCTGGCGCAGGCGCGCGCCTGGCCGGGGCTGGAGGGGATGGACCTCGCCAAGGAGGTCAGCTGCAAGCAGATGTTCCGCTGGTCCGGCGGCGGCTGGGCGCTCGGCAAGGGCTATGCGGAAGGCGAGGAGGACGAAGGGCGACCGCACGTCGTCGCCATCGACTACGGCTCCAAGCGCAACATCTTCCGCAACCTCGCCGACGCCGGCGCCCGGGTAACCGTCCTCCCCGCCACCGCCACCTTCGAAGAGGTGATGGCCCACGAGCCCGACGGCCTCTTCCTCTCCAACGGCCCCGGCGACCCCGCGGCGACCGGCGAATATGCCGTGCCGGTGATCCGGCAGCTGCTCGAAACCGGCAAGCCGCTCTTCGGAATCTGTCTCGGCCACCAGCTCCTGGGGCTGGCGGCAGGCGCGAAGACCGTGAAGATGCACCAGGGCCACCGAGGCGCCAACCACCCGGTCAAGCGCCTCGCCGACGGCCGCGTCGAGATCACCAGCATGAACCACGGCTTCGCGGTCGAGACGGAGAGCCTGCCGGCCAATGCCAGGGCGACGCATATCTCGCTGTTCGACGGGAGCCTGGCGGGGCTGGAGCTGACCGACCGCCCAGCGTTCAGCGTGCAGTATCATCCCGAGGCGAGCCCGGGGCCGCAGGACAGCGTCTATTTGTTTCAGAAGTTCGTGCGCCAGCTGGAAGCGGGCAAATGCGCAGCCTGATCGCGACCCTCGCGGCAGCACTGGTCGTGCTGACTGCGTCTTCGTGCGCCACTCCTCCCTCCCTGAAGGGGATGGAATGGGTGGACAGGCTTCCTCGAGGAGTGTGGGTCATTGAGGTGGGGTCCACCTCCAAGTCCGTTCCCTGCTCACCCGCCGTCTGCCAGGCGGGTATGAACCTGCCGCCCTATCTGATCGTCGTGCAATATTCGAATTCGCCCTCCGGCGAGGCCCTCCAGCTCGATGGGCGGGTGCAGGGATGCACGAGGATCTTCCGGCGCTCTCTCGCGCTCGGTGGCCTCGAGGCAAGGCTCCGGCAGGCCCGGTATGAGCAGCATTTCGGTGAGATGATTTCGAACCTTCGGAAGGGATGCGACGTGTTTGCCCCAGGCCGCCTCGCGCCGATCGAGCTTGACCGCCTGATCCTGAAGGGCGAAGGCTGATGCCGGGCCGGACCGACATCTCCTTCATCCTCATCATCGGCGCCGGCCTGGCCCCCTCTCCCCGGCGGGGAGAGGGTTGGGGTGAGGGGGCTCTGACTCCGAGGACAATTGCCAGCGCCGAGCCCCCTCACCCTGCCCTCTCCCCGGGGGGAGAGGGTTCATTCGGGGCGGTTCCTCGCGATCAGGAGCTCGTGGCGGATGGCCTCAAGGACTGCATAGGTGTCTCCGAGCACGTCGTTGTTCCAGAAGCGCAGGACCTTGTAGCCGTAGATCTCGATGATCGCGGTACGGGCAGCATCCCTCTCCGCATCGTGCTGGCCTCCGTCGAGCTCGACCGCCAGCCGCGCCGTCCGGCAGGCGAAATCGGCGACGTAGCGGTCGATCTGAAGCTGGCGGACGAACTTCTCGCCCTCGAGGCGGCGGGCGCGGAGATAGTACCAGAGCCGCTCCTCGGCTTCGGTCTGATCCGCTCGAAGCTTGCGTGCGACCGGCGTCAGGCGTTTTCTTCCCACCTCAGAACCCCCTCACCCCAACCCTCTCCCCCAAGGGGAGAGGGAGTAGAGCGTCGGGGCCGCCCGAAAGCTCTCTCCTCAGCGGGGAGAGGGTTGGGTGAGGGGGCTCGGCGCTCCTCCAGCTCTCGTCGAGTTTCGAGCAACCCTTTCACAAGAGTCAACTAAAACCAATGCCCCGCCGAACCGACATATCCTCCATCCTCATCATCGGCGCCGGCCCGATCGTCATCGGGCAGGCGGCGGAGTTCGATTATTCGGGGACTCAGGCGGCCAAGACGCTTCGGGCCGAGGGGTATCGGATCGTGCTGGTCAATTCGAACCCGGCTACGATCATGACCGATCCGGACCTCGCCGACGCCACCTATGTCGAGCCGATCACGCCCGAATTCGTCACCAAGATCATCGAGAAGGAGCGGCCCGACGCGGTGCTTCCGACTATGGGGGGGCAGACCGCGCTCAACACGGCGCTGGCGCTGTGGAAGGACGGGACCCTCGAGAAATACGGGGTCCGCATGATCGGCGCCGACGCCCACGCGATCGAGAAGGCGGAGGACCGGCTCAAGTTCCGCGACGCGATGTCGAAGATCGGCCTCGAAAGCCCCCGTTCCGCCATCGCCCACAGCTTGGAGGAGGCGGTTCGCGCCCTCGACGTCACCGGGCTTCCGGCGATCATCCGGCCGAGCTTCACGCTGGGGGGAACAGGTGGAGGAATCGCCTATAATCGCGAGGAATTCGCAGAGATCGTTACGAGTGGACTGGACGCCTCACCCACTACCGAAGTGCTGATCGAGGAATCGGTGCTGGGGTGGAAGGAATATGAGATGGAGGTCGTCCGCGACCGGAACGACAACGCCATCATCGTCTGCTCGATCGAGAATATCGATCCGATGGGGATCCACACGGGGGACTCGATCACCGTCGCTCCGGCGCTGACGCTGACCGACAAGGAATATCAGATCATGCGCAATGCGAGCATCGCTTGCCTGCGCGAAATCGGTGTCGAGACAGGGGGTTCCAACGTCCAGTTCGCTGTGAATCCCGAGAACGGCCGGCTCGTCGTCATCGAGATGAACCCGCGCGTGTCGCGTTCCTCCGCGCTGGCCTCGAAGGCGACCGGCTTCCCCATCGCCAAGGTCGCGGCCAAGCTGGCGGTTGGCTACACATTGGACGAGATCCAGAACGACATCACCGGCGTGACCCCGGCCAGCTTCGAGCCGACCATCGACTATGTCGTCACCAAGATCCCGCGCTTCGCCTTCGAGAAGTTCAAGGGTTCCGACCCCCTGCTGTCGACCGCGATGAAGTCGGTGGGCGAGGCGATGGCGATCGGCCGCTCGTTCCACGAAAGCCTTCAGAAGGCCTTGAGAAGCCTGGAGATCGGCCTCATCGGCCTCGACGGGGTGAGGGAGCTCTACGGCGCCCCCCGGATCGAGATCGAGGCGGCGCTGGCCCGGCCGACGCCGGACCGGCTGCTGGTCGCCGCCCAGGCGCTTCGCGAAGG
>DASWLY010000193.1:0-4281 GCA_036400035.1 Allosphingosinicella sp. | reverse complement strand
AGGGCCGCGATCACCTTCGCCTACCAGCTCTTCCCGGCGACGATCATGATCATGAGCCCCGATTACGTGAACCTGATGGTGCTGATGCCGCGGGGCGTCGGCCGAACCCTGGTCGAGGATTTCATGCTTATCCCCGAGCCGGCCGCGACCCCGGAAGAGGAGGACCAGTGGGCGCGCAGCTGGTCGCTTCTGGACGAAGGCGTATTCGGCGGCGAGGATTTTCACGCCGCCGCGCTCGGCCAGGAGGGGCTTGCGACGGGCGTGGTGAAGGCGCTGACGCTCGGCACTCTCGAGACGGGGATAAGGCACTTCCACCACCAGGTGGCGGCGGCGCTGGCCTAATCGTCACCCCGGCGGAAGCCGGGGTTTCAGCGCGAACAAGGCGCCGCGTTCTTCACTCCCTGAGGCCCCGGCTTCCGCCGGGGTGACGGTTAGGCTTCCTCGTAGAAGCTCAGGCCCGCCGGCAGCTTTTTGACCGCCTTTCCCGAAAGCTTCCGGTCCAGAACGTCGAGCGCGCCCTTCAGCACCTTGTCCGAATAAGGCTTGGCGAGGCAGCCGATGCCGAGGCTCCGGGCCTCGATCGGACAATTGGCGGTGACGAACAGGACCGGCACCTGCCTCGCCCCGGCGGCGCGGGCGACGTCCATCCCGTCGCCGTCGCCGTTGAGCTGGATGTCGCTGAGGACGAGATCGACCTCCTCCTCGCCCAGCACCCGCACCGCGTCGGCGAGCGTGTCGACGGTGGCGACCACCTCGTAGCCGCATTCGCGAAGCAGATGCTCGGTGTCGAAGGCGACGAGCGGCTCGTCCTCGACGATGAGGATACGCCGGATCGCCCTTTCGCGTTTGCCGAACAACATCTAATGCGCGCCCTTGCCCACCGGGATTTCGGTTTCTCTTGCGTAACGAGCGCGCGGAGCAACGGTGCCATTGCGGGCGGATCGACTGAGCGCATATTTCCGCCCATCCGGCTTCTCATCAGGAGACTCGAGCTGCCCCCGCCCCGCCCCCCGGCCAAGGACAGGCCGAACGACCCGCCCAGGGACTCCCAGCGTATCGCCAAGCTGCTCGCCCGCGCCGGGATCGCCTCGCGCCGGGAGATCGAGCGGATGATCGCGGAAGGGCGGATCGCGATCGGCGGCAAGGTCGTCGAGACTCCGGCGACCCTGCTCGCTTCGCTTCACGGAGTAACCGTCGACGGCAATCCGGTGAAGGCGCCCGCCCCGGCCCGGCTGTTCCGCTACCACAAGCCGGCCGGGCTTCTGACCACCGAGCGGGACCCGAAGGGCCGGCCGACCATCTACGACCGGCTTCCGGCGGGCCTGCCGCGGGTGATGCCGGTCGGGCGGCTCGACCTCAACACCGAGGGTCTGCTCCTCCTCACCACCGACGGCGAGCTGAAGCGCCAGCTCGAGCTTCCCTCCTCCGGGGTAGAGCGCACCTACCGGGCCCGGGTCTTCGGCGAGATCAGCCAGGAGCGGCTCGAGGACCTGATCCAGGGCGTCGAGATCGAAGGCATACGCTACGGCTCGATCGACGCCAATCTCGAGCGGCGCACGGGCCGCAACGCCTGGATCGAGCTGAAGCTGACGGAGGGCAAGAATCGGGAGGTCCGCCGGGTGCTCGAGCATCTCGGCCTCCAGGTCTCGCGCCTGCTGCGCACGTCCTATGGCCCCTTCCCGCTCGCCGATCTGCCGACGGGCGCGGTGGACGAGGTTCGCCAGCACGACCTGGTGGCGTTCCGCAAGGGGCTCAAAGCTCCTCCCCGGAACGGGGAGGGGGACCGCGGCGCGCAGCGACGTGGTGGAGGGGGACCAGCCACGGAGCCCCGCAGAGGCGGGCCCCCTCCACCACGCGGCTTCGCCGCGCGGGCCCCCTCCCCGTCCCGGGGAGGATCCAGGAAGTGAGGATCGTCGCCGGCCAGTGGCGCGGCCGCCCTCTGCGAGCGCCGGCCGGCCAGGCCACCCGGCCCACCGCCGACCGGGTCCGCGAGGCGCTGTTCTCGATGCTGGTCAGCCGGGTCGGCAGCTTCGAAGGCCTCCAGGTCGCCGACCTCTTCGCCGGCTCCGGCGCGCTCGGGCTGGAGGCGCTGTCGAGGGGCGCCGCGCACTGCGTGTTCGTCGAGAACGACCGCCGCGCGGTGGACGCGATCCGGGCCAATATCGCCTCGCTGGGGGCCTCGGGCGAAGTGCTCGCGAGGGCCGCGGAACATGCCGCCCTTCCCCGCCCGGCCGATCTCGCCTTCCTCGACCCGCCTTACGGCAGCGGGCTCGCCCCGCTCGTCCTGGCGAAGCTCGCCGTCGCTCCGGGCGGCTGGGTGAGCGTCGAGACCGGCCGAGGCGAGGCCGTGACGGCCGAAGGTTATGAGGTCGACTCCGAACGCCGCTACGGCAAGGCGCGGATCACCCTGCTTCGCAAGGCCGTTCAGCCCGGATAACGCTCGAACGCCGGCAGCTCGTGCGCCCGTGCCATCCAGCCGACCCGTTCCGCCACCTGGATCTGCGCCGCCGGCGGGATCGAATCGGGATCGTCCAGAGTGCAGGTCTGGACGTCGATCCGGCCCGGGAAGATGACTTCGTTCGTGTAGAAGAGCGCCGTCCCGCAGGTGCCGCAGAAATGCCGGCGCCCGTGCTCGGACGAGGCATAGGTCCGGGTCTCGCCCTCGACCTTGAGCTGCTCCTTCGCCACCAGTCCCCAGGCGACCATCGGAGCGCCGGAATGGCGCCGGCAATCGCCGCAATGGCACAGCGCCTGGTGAATGACCTCGGCCGGCATCTCGTATCGAACCGCGCCGCAATGGCAGCCGCCTTCAGGCATGTTCATATCCTCCCTTTGTTCCGGTTCGGCTAGCTCAAGGCGAAAGCGCGCGCAAGCGGGACGGGGCGGCTGGGAAAGGACGTCATTCCAAACTTGTTCCGCAGGTCCAGCTCTCCACCCGCGAGGCGGCTCGTCGCGGGATGCTGAAACAAGTCCGGCATGACGGCTTCGCTTGCCCCTGCCCCTTATGTTCCCTACCTGTCGAGGGTGACTCTCCCGCAGCCCCAGACGCCCGAGCCCCCATATCTGCGTGGGCTCAACGCGCCGCAGCGGGAGGCGGTGCTGACGACGGAGGGGCCGGTCCTGGTGCTCGCCGGAGCGGGCACCGGCAAGACCGCGGCCCTGACCGCCCGGCTCGCCCATCTCGTCTACACCCGCTTGGCCTGGCCCTCCGAGATCCTCGCCGTCACCTTCACCAACAAGGCGGCGCGGGAAATGAAGGAGCGGGTCGGCCGGATCGTCGGCGACGCCGTCGAGGGGATGCCCTGGCTCGGCACCTTCCACTCGGTCGCGGCCAAGATGCTTCGGCGGCACGCGGAGCTGGTGGGCTTGCAGAGCAACTTCACCATCCTCGACACGGACGACCAGCTTCGGGTCCTCAAGCAGCTCATCTTGGCGGCCGACATAGACGAGAAACGCTGGCCGGCGCGGATGCTGGGCGGGCTGATCGACCGCTGGAAGAATCGCGGCTGGACCCCGGAGCAGATCGACGCGGCGGAGAGCGAGGCCTATGCCAACGGGAAGGGCGCCGAGCTCTACGCGCGCTACCAGGCGCGGCTGAAGGCGCTCAACGCCTGCGACTTCGGCGACCTGCTGCTCCACATGCTGGTGATCCTCAAGGAGCATCGCGAGGTCCTGGAGCTCTACCAGAACCGCTTCAAATATATCCTCGTCGACGAATATCAGGACACCAACCAGAGCCAGTATCTGTGGCTCCGCCTGCTCGCGCAGGAGCGCAAGAACATCTGCTGCGTCGGCGACGACGACCAGTCCATCTATTCCTGGCGAGGCGCCGAGATCGCCAACATCCTGAGGTTCGAGAAGGATTTCCCGGGCGCCAAGATCGTCCGGCTCGAGCAGAACTACCGCTCCACGCCGCACATCCTCGCCGCCGCCTCAGGCGTCATCGCCCAGAATGCCGGCCGGCTCGGCAAGACGCTCTGGACCGAGCAGCGCGACGATCGCGGCGGCGAGGGCGAGAAGGTCAGCGTGATCGGCGTCTGGGACGGCCCCGAGGAAGCGCGCCGGATCGGCGAGGAGATCGAGGGCGTCCAGCGCCGCGGCGGCCGGATCGACCAGGCCGCCATCCTGGTCCGCGCCCAGTTCCAGACCCGCGAGTTCGAGGACCGGTTCATCGCCATCGGCCTCCCCTACCGCATCGTCGGCGGCTTCCGCTTCTACGAGCGCGCCGAGATACGCGACGCCCTCGCCTACCTTCGAATCATCGCTCAGCCGTCAGACGAC
>DASWLY010000192.1:0-23100 GCA_036400035.1 Allosphingosinicella sp. | reverse complement strand
TGGTCGGCCGCCTCAACGCCGACGATGCGGTCGACGGAATCCTCGTCCAGCTGCCGCTTCCGGCCGGGATCGACGACAAGGCGGTGATCGAGGCGATCGATCCCGCCAAGGACGTCGACGGCTTCCACCCGATCAATGCCGGACGGCTGGCGGTGGGCGAAGAGGGGCTGGTGCCCTGCACCCCGCTCGGCTGCCTGATGCTGCTCAAGGACCGGCTTGGCGACCTGTCGGGCCTGGACGCGGTGGTGATCGGCCGCTCGAACATCGTCGGCAAGCCGATGGCGCAGCTCCTCCTCGCCCAGAATTGCACCGTCACCCTCGCCCACAGCCGCACCCGCGACCTGCCCGGGGTGGTCAAGCGGGCCGACATCGTCGTCGCCGCCGTCGGCCGGGCGGAGATGGTCCGCGGCGACTGGCTGAAGCCGGGCGCGACCGTGATCGACGTCGGCATCAACCGGGTCCCCGATGAGGCGGGCGGCAAGGGCCGGCTCGTCGGCGACGTGGATTATGCGAGCGCTTGCCAAGTCGCCGCCGCGATCACGCCCGTGCCCGGGGGAGTCGGGCCGATGACCATTGCCGTGCTGCTTCGCAACACCCTCGTCGCCGCCCATGCCCTCGCCGGCCTGCCGCCGCCGGTGGGGTTGTGAGGGGGGCCGCGCCCTCCAACTCCTCTCCCGCTTTCCGCGGGAGAGGGGGGACCCGAGCCGAAGGCTTGGGGGGTGAGGGTCTTGCTGACTCAGCGGTACAGACCCTCACCTCCCACCGCTTCGCGGCGGGCCCCTCCTCTCCCGCGAAAAGCGGGAGAGGGGCGCGCGGACGGCACTTATGATCGCGCTCTTCCTCTCGGCCTTCGTCACCTTCCTGGTCGTCATCGACCCGCCGGGCTGCGCGCCGATCTTCGCGGGCCTGACCCGAGAGGCGACCCCGGCCCAGCGCCGGTCGATGGCGATACGGGCCTCCGCGATCGCGGCCGGGATCCTTCTCTTCTTCGGGCTGCTCGGCGAGGATCTGCTCCGGATGCTCGGGATCAGCCTCGCCGCTTTCCGGATCGCCGGCGGGATCATGCTGTTCCTGATCGCGCTCGAGATGGTGTTCGAGAAGCGCACCCAGCGCCGCGAGAGCCGCGCCCGCGAGGTCGGCGCCGATCCGGAGCATGAAGACGTCTCCGTCTTCCCGATGGCGATCCCGATGATCGCCGGTCCGGGCTCGATCGCGTCCATCATGCTGCTGATGGCGCGAAGCGACGGGCTTCAGCAATCCCTGGTCGTGCTCGCCGCATTGGGCGCGGTTCTGCTCCTGACCCTGGTCTCGCTGCTCGCCGCGGGCTGGCTGATGCGCCTGCTCGGCCACCGCATGGAGGCCATGCTGACCCGCTTGCTCGGGGTCGTCCTCGCCGCGCTTGCCGCCCAGTTCGTCATCGACGGGATCTCGGTCAGCTTCGAGGTCTGACCACGCGCCACATCCGATAGGGCGACTCCGCCGGGAGCGGCACCGGCTCGAGCCAGGCGGGGACGTTGCTGCGGATGAGCTGCATGTAGAATCCGTTTTTGGCCTGGCTGGAATAGAGAGTGGATTCGGAAAGGCCGGGGCAGATCAGCACATAGTCTATCCCCCGCCGCTCCACCGTCGCCCGGGCGTTGTCGGCCGTGCCGCGGAAGGCGCGCATCACGTCGATGATGTCGCGGCCGTTACGGTGATAGGGGCCGGCGACGGCGTCGTGATGGGTGACGGCGATCAGCCGCGGCCCGAGATCGACGAAGGTGAGGACCTGGCCCCTCGGCACCCGGGCCACCGGCGCCAGCGCCCGCAAGGTCGGACAGAGGTTGTTGGCCTTGTTGACGGCGCTCATCCCCGGCCTCGGCTTGGGCGGGAAGAAGCGAAGCGCCTGCTGGGGGAGGATCCCGGAGACGAGCAGGAAGGCGGCGACCGTCCCCACCACCCGCACCAGCAGGAAGCGGCTGGCGAAGATCCAGGAAATGCCCAGCCAGCCGAGCGCGGTCGCCCCCGGCACCGCGAGCAGCTGGGCGGCGGGTCCGGCGCGGCTCTGCCAGAGCAGCAGGGCGGCGGCGAGCAGGGCCGGCGCCGCGGTCGCCGCCCAGGGGACGAGCCTGCCCTCGTCGCCGCGGTGGCGCCAGAGCATGAGGGCGTAGCCGATCAGCCCCGCCACCGGCAGCGCCGCCACCGATACCGTGGTGCCGTAGCCGTGCGTGTAGAGGGGGCGGGCCTCGCGCACGTTGCCGAGCCAAAGCTTCACCAGCTCCGGTGAGGCGCCCTCGAGGCGGCCGAGGCAATGCGGCCACGCGAGAACATAGCCCGCCGCCAGGGCCGCGCCGCCGGCGGCGGCGAGCCCGAGCCGGAGCGGCCAGGAGCGCGCCCCGGCGAGTGCGAGCAGGACCGCGATCGCTCCGCCCCCCGCCGCCACCGACAGCCACACCGGCGACAGGGCGTCGCAGACGGGCGCCCGGTTGGCGTGGGAGGCGAAGAGCAGGAAGCCGAGCGCGGTCCCGCCGGCCAGGCTTGCCCCGTAGGGGGCGAGGCGCCGCCCCTGCGCCGGGTCGCGAACCCACATCAGAACCGCGATCCCGCCCAGCAGGGCAAGGTAGAGCAGCATCTCCAGCCCGATGACGAGCGAGAGCGCGGTGGCCACGCCGAGCATCGCGCCGCCGCGCGCGCGCCTGGGGTCGATCAGCGAAGCCACGGCGACGGCGAGCAAGGCGAGCTGCCAGCCATGATGATCGATCCGGACCGGCACCCACTGGCCACGGACCGAATGGCCGCAGAGCAGGACGGCGATGGCGAGGGCGAATGCCCAGGGCGCGACCAGCCGCCGGGCCGTCGCCGCCACCGCCGCCATGGCCACCGCCATCGGCAGCAAGGGCGCGAGCGCCACCGCCGCCTTCTCGGCTGGCGCCGCCCCCATCAGCGGCGCCAGGGCCAGCTTGAGCCCGGCGATCGGCAGGTCGACCAGGCGCGACCAGTGGATGTCGGCGCCAAAGGGCGGGTTGAGCCGGTGCTGGCGAAGGTCGTACCAATCCTGGCCCGAGAGCAGGTCGCGGACCTGCATCATCCGCAGATTGTCGTCCGTGTCCGCGAGCGCGAAGCCGTTGATGGCGCCCCAGCGGGCGTAGAGGAGGAGGGCACTGGTCGCGAGCCAGAAGAGCAGCACCCACCAGCGCCAGCGTCGCTCCAGCCCCTCCATTTCCCGTGAACCCTTTCCAACCCCTCGCCACGGCATTAGTCGCGGCTCGACAAAGGGCAAGCCGCGGTCAGGAGGAACGCGCCGAGATGAAGCTGCGCGCCGCGATCCCGCCGGTCTTCGGTCAGCTGGTCCGGTTCGGGCTGGTCGGCGCCTTGTCGACATTGGTCTACGCCGCCGTCTACTGGCCGCTCGCAACCTACGTGATGCACCCGGTGCTGGCGGTCGTCGCCGGCTTCACGGTGGCGGTCATCGTCGGCTACGTGCTCCACAGCCGCTGGAGCTTCAAGGGCCATGGCAAGCGCGAGGAATCGGTGCAGACGCAGGGCCGCTTCGTGCTCGTCCAGTCGGGCGGCCTCGTCCTCAACGGCGCCTTCACCTGGGTGCTGACCGGCCCGATGCAGGGACCCACCTGGTGGCCCCTGGTGCCCGCCGTCCTGGTGACCCCGCTCCTCGGCTTCGTCCTCAATCGCAAGTGGGTGTTCGGCTGATGGCCAGAAACTGATGGAACGCATCGTCTACGATCGCATGGCCGAGCTCGACAGCAGCCACTGGTGGTACCGGGCCCGGCGCGAGATCCTCGCCGACCTGATCGAGCGGCGAATCCGGCTGCCCGACGACCCCCGGATCCTCGAGATAGGCTGCGGCACGGGGCACAATATCGTCATGCTCAAGCGCTTCGGCCGGGTCGACGCGATCGAGATCGACCCCGCCGCCCGGGCCATTGCCAGCCAGCGGCTCGGCCACGCCGTCATGGAAGCGCCCCTCCCCGCGCTCACCGGGGTGGAGGACGAGGCCTACGATCTCGTCGCGATCCTCGACGTGCTCGAGCATGTCGAGGAGGACAGGGAGGCGCTGGAGAGCATCGCCCGCAAGCTTCGCCCCGGCGGCCGCATCCTGATCGCGGTGCCGGCGCATCCCTGGATGTGGAGCGCCCACGACGTCGTCAACCATCACAAGCGCCGCTACACCCGCAAGACGCTGCGCGCCGTCGTCGAGGCCGCCGGCCTGAAGCTGGAGATGATGAGCTGGTTCAACAGCCTCCTCTTCCCGCTCGCCGCGGCGGCGCGGATGGCGGGCAAGGTGCGCAGGAAGGAGGACAGCGACGACAAGCTGCCCCCCGCCCCGCTGAACGCCTTGTTCCAGGCGATCTTCGGCCTGGAGCGCTACGCGATCGGGCGGCTGCCCTTGCCCCCGGGCGTGTCGCTGGTGGCGATCGTCTCCGCCCCCCCATCTTCGGCCCCCTGAGCGACGTGGCCCAGGCTCGGCTGCCCTCCGGCATGACCGGCGATCTCGGCGACGATGTAGAGCGGGCGGCGCTTCGATTCCATGTAGAGCCGGCCGAGATATTCGCCGATCATCCCGAGCACGAACATCTGAACCGCGCCGAGCACGACCACGACCAGCATCAATGAGGTCCAGCCCTGGATGGCGCTGCCGGTGAAGAAGCCGAACGCGATATAGGCGACGAGCAGGACCGAAGCCGCGACCAGCCACAGGCCGATATGGCTCGCCATCCGGAGCGGCGCGGTCGAGAAGCCGGTGACGGCGTCGAGGGCGAAGCGCACCATCTTCGACAGCGGATATTTGCTCTGCCCGGCATGCCGCTCGGCCCGGTCGTAGGCGATCGGCACCTGGCGGAAGCCGACCCAGGCGACCATTCCGCGGATGAAGCGCGCCTGCTCGGGAAGGCTGAGCAGGGCATCGAGCGCCCGCCGGCTCATCAGTCGGAAATCGCCGGTGTCGCGCGGTATCTCGATCTCGGCGAGGCGGGAGAGGAGGCGGTAGAACAGCTTGGCGGTGCCGCGCTTGAACGCCGTCTCCCCCGCCCGCGCCCGCCGGACGGCGTAGACGACGTCGGCGCTCTGCCGGTCCATCGCCTCCAGCATCGGCGAGAGCAGTTCCGGCGGGTCCTGGAGGTCCGCGTCGATGATCAGGATCCGGGCGCCGGAGCAGAGGTCGAGCCCCGCCGTCAGAGCGAGCTGGTGGCCGTGGTTGCGCGACAGGTTGATCGCCACCAGCCGCGGGTCGGTGGCGGACAGGGTCCGCATCATCTCCCAGCTTGAGTCGCGCGAGCCGTCGTTGACGAGGACGATCTCATAATCCTCGCCGGCCGCCGAGCGCGCCGCCGCCGTCAGCCTGCCGTGCAGCTCGGCGAGGCAGGCTTCCTCGTTGTAGCAGGGCACGACGATGGAAAGGGCGGGCGCGGTCATTCGGGTTCCTGGGTGGCGATCGGGGCCGGATCGGCGACCCGATACAGCACGCTCGGCCCACTTTGCCAGACCGGTTGAAGCCCGCGCAGGAGCGCCGGATCGGGGCTCGGCGGGCTGATCAGCCAGACATGGGTGAACTTGTCGCGCGGGAACAAGGCGAGGGACTGGTCGAGGGTCTTCCAATGCTCCCCGCGGCAGCGGCGGGCGAGCACCTGCTGCGAGGGATCGCGCGAGAACCAGCCATTGTCGGGATAGCGGGCGGTGAGCAGCTGGGCGCCGCTCATCGACCATTGATCGTTCGAGAAGGCGTCGCGCCGCACGAGCGCGATGGCGGGGAGATGCTCGAGCCGGGTCTGGGCCCAGTCCTTGTTGCATTTGACTCCGACGAAGGAGACGACCCGGGCGCCGCGCGGGATATGCTCGACCGCGGCGAGCTCGCGATCGTAGTCGCGGTCGTACATCCAGAAGCTGATTGTGTTGCCGGCGAGGCGGGCTCCGGCGAAGAGCAGGCCGGCGACGGCGAAAACCGTCCCGGCGCGGCCCGCCCAGGCGGGGCGGTAGCGGATCGCGATCACCGCCGTGGCGATGACGAACGGGGCGAGCCGCATGTCGGCATAATTGGAGCCGAAGACGATCCGCGGCAGGCAGACGTAGACGATGGCGAGGAAGATCGCCGAGGCGGCGAGGTTGCGCGAATATTCGAGCCTCTTCCACCAGAGCAGACCGACGAGGAGGACGAGCCCGATCACCACCAGCGCCGCCTGGTCCCACCAATACCAGCGGTCGCGGAGCGCCATCAGGATCCACTCTTTCTTGAGACGCCAGTTGAACCACACGCTGGTTTCGCCGCCCACCGAGCCGCTTCGCCAGAGCAGCATCAGGAGCAAAGGCGGGGCGAGGGCGAGGCAGTGAAGGCCGGTTTTGAAACCCGCCTTCCAGATCGGCCGCTTCAGATCGACCTGGCGCACCAGCTCCGCCGAAAAGGCCATCACGCCCAAGGTCCCCCAGCCGAAGGCGTGGCAGACCCAGAGCAGGATCGAGATCGGCACGAACAGACCGGCGCGCAGCTTCAGCCGCCCCAGCCGCGCGAGCCTCAGCCAGAAGGCGAAGGCGAGAAAGGCGAGCGCCATCGACAGGGCGAAGTTGAGGAAGCCGAACATGAAGGGGAAGCTGTAGGTGAGCGGAAGCGCGAAATAGGCGGTCGGCGGGATCCGCCCGTGCACCTCGCGCGCGACCCACAGGAACCCGGCCGCCGTCATCACCGGAATGGCGACGGTGATCAGCTTCACCGCCGGCTCGAGCCCGATCAGGGCGGCAAGCGGGACGACCAGCAGATCGACTCCGAGATTGCCGATCAGCGCCCACTCGAAGTCGTAGAAGAGCTGAAGCAGCGGCGAGCCGCCGATCTCCATCTGGACATGGTAGCGGCCCATATGCCCCGGCAGGTCGACCAGCGGCGGAACGTCCGGCCAAAGCAGCGGCACCGCGCAGGCCAGAACGAGCGCCAGAGCGTACCAGCGCTGCTCCCACCAGGGCTTCGGCTGAGCCGATGCTGATTCGGACGAAAGGGTCAAATCGAGTGGCTCACCGGCTGGAAAGGCCCCTCCGGCCTTTCTCGAACGCGCACAAACAACAACGCCTTCACCCGCGCAAGGCCCGCGCCTATGAAGGGCGCGGTAACCAAAAGCAAACCGGCGCCGCGCTAAGGCCGGCGCCATGGCCGACAATCTCACCGAAAGCGGGACGCAAGTGCTCGGGCTGCTCAACTCGCCAGGCGTCAAAGGCCAATTGGTGCGGTACGGGATCAGCGGAGGGATTCTCGCCCTCTTCTATTCGGCCGTCTACTGGACCCTCGCCGAGCAGGCCGGCATTCCCGCTCTGGTCGCCAACACCGCCGCTTTCCTGGTCTCGCTCGCCGCCGGCTGGCTTATCCACTCGCGCTGGAGCTTCCGCGGACACGGCCCTGGCGAGCGGACCGGTCTCGCCTACGGCCGCTACTTCATCGTCAACGTCGCCGCCTACGGCCTCAACAGCTTCTGGGTCTGGCTGATCGTCATTCGCTCGGGCGGCTCGGTCGCGCTGTCGATCGTCCCGATCCTGGGCATCACCCCCTGGGTCTGCTTCTGGATCAACCGCCGCTGGACCTTCGCCTAGAGCATGGTCGGCTGTTATCGAATCACTCCGTCATTGCGAGCGTAGCGAAGCAATCCAGTGCAGCCTGCGAGGCCGCTGGATTGCTTCGTCGCTTCCGCGTAGCGGAAGTTTATCCTGAGCGCCGCCGCAGGCGGCGTCGAAGGGCTCCTCGCAATGACGGCAATGTGCATCACTCGCCGCAAACCCCGCCGACCTGGACTTCAGGCGGCAGGCGGCTTGGTCGGCTGCAGGACCTGCAGGATCTTTCCCGTCACCGACATGCAGGTGCCCCCGGTCAGATTGGAAAGAACGACGATCGTGTAGGGGGTGTCGGCGAGCGCACCGAATTCCGTGCACTGCCCGAACGCATTGCCGCCGTGTCCGACGAGAGGACGTTTTGCCATCCTTGCGCGCACCGCGAAGGCGTAGCCGTAATGCTGAGTCGCAAGCTCCGGCTTCGCGCTGGCATGAAGGCGAAGAGTCTCGGCTTTGACGATCCGTCCCGCATTCATCGCATTGCCCAGCCTGAGGAGATCGGGTGCCGAAGCGATACCGCCGCCCGCCGGCCCTCCGCGTCGGGAGGTTACCGCCATCTGGTTCGCCCAGCGCGGCCGGGCCCCGTCCCACTCGATCTCATAGGGCTGCGCCATTGCCACGGCGCCCCGGCTGTAATCGGGGAAGGGATCTCTCGCCATCCCGCCCCGCCGATAGACGTTCTTGCGCACATATTCGTAATAATCCTGCCCGGTGACGACCTCGATTACCCGGCCTAGAAGCTGGATCCCGGTATTGCTGTAGGACCACTTCGTCCCAGGTTCGAACTGGAGCGGCTTCCTCTCGATCGAGTCGAGGGTTGCCTGGACGGTGACCGTGCGAGCGCCGGGAAGGGAGAAAGACGGGTTGAAGCTGGGGAGCCCTGAGGTGTGGCTCAGCAGATGCTTGATCTTGATGCGCCTGGCGCTTTGCGCGTCCGGAAAATCCGGAACGAACTTCGAAAGCGGATCCTCGTAGCTGAGCTTCCCCTGCTCGACGAGCCGGCCGATGGCGAGCCCGGTGAAAAGCTTGTTCATGCTGCCGAGCAGAAAAGGCGTGTCGAGAGTGTTGGCGATCTTCCTGTCCCGGTCCGCATAGCCATAGGCTTGCGAGAAAACCGGCTTGCCGTCCCTCGCAATCAACACGACGCCGGAGAAGACCTCCGCATCGCCAAGGCGCTTCAGCCAGGAGCCGATCTGCCGAAGCTGTACTTCCTCGGAGGTCGGGACCGGAGGGGCGGCGGGCTCGAAAGGAACCTCGTTCAGGACCGTGATCCGGTGCGGCGCCTGCGGCTCCACCTCGAGGGAGAGCGCCTGCTCATCGCCGGTGAGCCTGCTGCGAACGACCGCGACGGTGCCATTTTCCTTCACCGTCTGCACGCGCACGAGATCGAGCCCGCGGCTGCGGTGATGAAGATCGCGCACGTAGGCGACCGACCCCGGCCCCGGCGCCGCGGCGGCCGCCTCGGCATAGGCCTTGATCCCGGCGGGGTCGCCGTTCACCGCCTCCAGCAGCTCCTTCAGGCGCTTCACGGCGGGCGAGGCGGCGATTTGCGCTTCGGTGGGGGCGGGAGAGGGAGTGGGGGTGGCGGCATCGGGCTGAGCCTGCTGCGCCTGCACGACGGGCGCGAAACTAAGCGTAACCGCTGCAGCCGCCGCCGACATTCGCAATATCAACTTCATGCCGCGTCCGATCCTCTGATCGTCCCCTCCCAAGAATGTAATGGTATATCGTTCTGATGGGAAGGTCTATTTCGAGGTCGTGAACGAGAAGCCCGGCACCCCGCCCGCTGGACCTTCGCCTGGGACATGACCGGCTCACCCTGGAACACCCGTCATTGCGAGCGAAGCGAAGCAATCCAGCGTCTCGGCAGTCCGAAGCTGGATTGATTCGTCGCTTCGCTCCTCGCAATGACGGAGCGACGCTGACGCATCGTGACCGACGATGACGCAGCCTGGGCCAAAGTCCGCCCGCCGCTTCTCCGGGCGATCCCGGCCATTGCGGTATTGAATACGGATCCTTGAGGAAAATGGTTACTCTTGGTTAACCCTTTTCTTTTAGCCCTTCCTCAAGAACAGGGAAGGGAAGCCGGATGCGGGGGGATTTCAAGCTGGACGTGGCGGGAGCGGCCGAGGCCGATCCCAGCGCGCTCGTCCAGCTCGAGCGCGAGCTCCTGCCGGCGCCGCTGGCACCGCCGCGCCGCCACGTTCCGCTGCTGCTCTACGGGGCGCTCGCCTTCTGCCTCGGAATTGCCATGTACCTGGGCGGCGTGCTCCTGGTCTTCCCGCGCTACCTGCTGGGCCTCAACGCCACGCTCGAGCCGGTCAGCGAATGGATGGTCTGGTACAGCGGCGTGCCGATCGTCGCCGGCCTGGCGCTCGCCCTTACCGATCTCCTCCTTTTCCTCGAGCGCAAGAAGCCGGGCACCGCGCTTCGTTACGAGCCGCTCGCCAATCGCTCCGTCACCGTCGCCCTCACCGCCTACAATGACGAGGAGAGCATCGCCGCGGCCGTCGAGGATTTCCGCTCCCACCCGCTGGTCCGCCGGGTCATCGTCGTCAGCAACAACAGCAAGGATCGCACGTTCGAGCGCGCCGAGGCCGCCGGAGCCGTCACCTTCGACGAACTCCGGCCGGGCTATGGCCGCTGCGTCTTCCGCTGCCTAACCGAAGCCGCCCGGTTCGAGGACACCGATCTCGTCGTGCTCTGCGAAGGCGATCTCACCTTTCGCGCCTACGATATCGACAAGCTGCTCGCCTATGCGCCGCACAGCGACATCGTCAACGGCACCCGCACCGCCGAGCCGCTCCGCCAGCCGGTCACCCAGCTCAGCACCTTCATGTATTACGGCAATCTGTTCGTCGGAAAGCTGCTCGAGGCGAAGCATCTGGGCCGCGGCACGATCACCGACGTCGGCACCACCTACAAGCTCTGCCGCCGCGACAAGCTGCTGGCCCTGCTCCCGAAGCTGGACCCTTCGGTCAACCTCGAGTTCAACGCTCACTTCCTGGACACCGCGCTCGGCCACGGGCAGGTTCTGGTCGAGTGCCCGATCACCTTCCACCAGCGGGTCGGGCTCAGCAAGGGCGGCAACATCAACAATCTGCGCGGCCTCTGTGTCGGCCTTCGGATGATCCGCGGCCTCCTCTTCGGGTGGAAGGGCGCCGCATGAGCTCGGGCTATCACGACTCCCGCCTCGCCCATGACGAGCGCCGCGACACGGTGTGGAAGGCCCTGTGGCGCTATTATTTCCGCAAGATCGTGCCGGCCGACGGCTGCGTCCTCGACATGGGCTGCGGCTACGGCGAGTTCATCAACAACGTGACCGCGCGGCGGCGCATCGGCCTCGACACCTGGGACGGAATCCGCGAGCATCTCGCGCCCGGCGTCGAGCCGGTGGTCGGCAGCGTCACCGACCTGAGCGGGATCGAGGACGGCAGCGTCGACTTCGCCTTCGCCAGCAATCTTTTCGAGCACATCCCGCAGAGCGACTTCGTTCGGGTGCTGGAGCAGCTCCGGGCCAAATTGTCGCAAGGGGGGACCCTGACCCTCCTCCAGCCCAATTACCGCTACGCCTCGCGCGAATATTTCGACGACTACACCCATGTCGCCGTCTATTCCCATATCAGCCTCGCCGATTTGCTCGCGGCGAACGGCTATGAGGTTCTGGAGGTGCGGCCGCGCTTCCTGCCGCTGACCGTGAAGTCTCGGCTTCCGGTGTCGCCGTTGCTGATCGGCCTCTACCTGCGCTCGCCGTTCAAGCCGATGGGCAAGCAGATGCTGCTTCGGGCAAGGCCGCGCCGCGGATGACGTTGCAGCAGCCGATCCTGGCCGCCGGGGCCGATCGCTCGCGCCGCTACGCCGTCGCCGCGCTCGTCCTCGCGCTCGCCATCCTCGCCCTGGACGCCGCCCGGATGTTCGCCGCCGGCGAGGCCGCGATCCGCTTCCCCTGGGAGCTGGATTATGGCGAGGGCATCGTCTGGGAGCAGATGCGGCTGATGCTGGAGGGCCGAGGCTACGGGCCGATCGACGGCCTCCCGGCCATCGTCTTCCACTACCCCCCGATGTTCCACATGGCGACCGCGGCCCTCGCCGGCGCCACCGGGCTCGATCCGCTCGCGGCGGGCCGGCTGGTCTCGCTTTCGTCGACTTTTCTCACCGGCCTCTTCGCCGGCCTCATTGCGGCGAAGGCGGTTCGCCCGGAAGCCTCGGCCGGCGCCTCGGCCCTGTGCGGCGCGGTCGGGGGCCTGGCGGTGTTCAGCCTGTGGCCGGTCGTTCATTGGGCACCGCTGATGCGGGTGGACATGCTGGCGACGGCGCTCAGCTTCGCGGGCGTCCACGCGGCGATGCTGGCGCTCAAGCGGCCGCCGCTGATCCTCCTCGCCTCCGCCTGCTTCGTCGCCGCCGTCTACACCAAGCAGACCTCGATCGTCGCTCCGGCCGCCGTCTTCCTCACCTTCCTTCTCCTCCGGCCCCGTCTCGCCTGGGCCTGCGCCGGGGGCTGCGTCGCCCTCGGCCTGTCCGCGCTCGCGGCGCTTGCCTGGGCGACCGACGGCGGCTTCCTCCGCCACATCTTCCTCTACAATGTGAACCGGTTCGAAGCCTGGCGGCTGCTTCTGTTCAAGGACGTCGTGCTCGGCCACATCTTCTATTTCGCCGTCCTCGCCATCGGCCTGGCCGCCCGCTTCAAGGCGAGGCTGCCGCACTACCGCGGGTGCGGCGGCGTCGCGGCCCTTCGGGAGCGCCTCGCCTCGGCCCCCGCCGACGCCTTGCTGCTCCTCGTCCTCGTCTACGCAGTGCTGGCCGGCCTGATGACGTTGAGCGTCGCCAAATCCGGCTCCAACGTGAATTATTTCGTCGAATGGATGGCGGTGCTCGCGATCCTCCTCGGCATCCTCGTTCGGGACGCCGCGGCGGCGGCCGTCGGCGGAGTCCCGGGCGAGGGGTCGAAGCGCCTGTTCGCCCAGCCGGCGCTGCTGCCGATCCTGATCGGTCTTCAGGCGCTGACCCTTGCCTCCCCGCCCGCCCGTGCCGAGACCCGGGCCCCGTCGCGCATCGCCGAGCTCGAAGAGCTGAGCTCTATGGTGCGCGAGGCCCGGCGCCCGGTCGTTTCGGACGACATGGTCCTGCTCCGCCGCTCGGGCGTGCCGGTGCAGTGGGAGCCCGCGATCTTCGCCGAGCTCGCCAGCACCGGCGCCTGGGACGAGCGCGCATTCGTGGAGCGGATCCGCGCCGGCCGGTTCGCCTTCTTCGTCACCGCCGGGAACCGCGGGCAGCGCCTCTTCGACAGCCGCTACAACCCGGCCGTGGCGGACGCGATCGCCGCCGCTTATCCGGTGCGCCGCAAGCTTGCCGGCTTCACCGTCCACATGCCCGCGGGAGGGGAGAAGTGAACGAGACCCAGATCAGGCCGGCCATCGATCATGAACCGGCCATCGATCATGAACCGGTGAGGCAGGCCCTGCTGGCCGGAGTGCTGCTCATCTTCTGCGCCTCGCTCGTCCTGCCGCCGCTGCTGAGCATGCGGCTCCACGGCAGCTTCTACGCCGCGCCGCTCACCGTCCTGGGGCCCTTCGCGCTCTTCATCCCCTACCTCGCGTGGCGGCGGATGGACCGCCTGAAGGCGGCGATCGAGCTGTTCCTCGTGGCGTTCCTGACCTCGATCGCGGTGCTCGCCCTCACCTATGCCGCGATGCGGCTGCGTTTTCCGCTGGCCGATGCCGGCCTCGCGGCCGCCGACGCCATGATCGGCTATCACAGCCCGACCGTGGTCGCCTGGCTGGACACCCAGCCGCTTCTGGCGCGGATCCTGGGCAGCACCTACGGCAGCTTCTTCCCCCAGCTCCTGCTGCTCCCGGTCCTGCTCTGCGTCTCCGGCCATGTCGCCCGCGGCTATGGGATGATCCTGGGCTACCTGCTGCTCGGGATCTTCGGCTCGGTGATCTGCGCCTTCTTCCCGTCCGAAGGGGCCTATGTCTATTACGGTCTCGCCGCCGACGATTTCACCGGCGTCAATCCCAAGATGGGCTATCTCTTCCTCGACAGCTTCTACGCCGTCCGCGACGATCCGGTCTTCACGCTCGAGCTCGACAAGGCGGCCGGGATCGTCACCTTCCCCTCCGGCCACGCCGGAGCGGCGATCCTGTGCGCCTGGGCCGCGTGGGGGTGGCGGCGGCTGCGCTGGCCGTTCCTGATCCTGAACCTGTGCATGTATCTTTCGGCTTTGTCGCACGGCGCCCATTATCTCGTCGACGTGGTCGGCGGGACGGTCGTGGCCTTGCTCTCGATCCGGATCGTCACGATCGTCATGGACGGGAAATTGCCCCTGCTGGTCGCCGCGACCCGCCGCAGGTTCCGTACCGAGCCCGCCTGATCCCGTTCAAGAGGCGGAAAGCCCAATAAGCATAAAGGCTTGGCCGGAGGCCGAGCGCCTTTCGCTTACAGGAGTTGTAAATGAAATCCCTAATCATCTTCGGCGTCGCCGCCTTGGCCGCGACCCCCGCTTTCGCGCAGGGCGGCGACGGCCGCGCCCGCGTCGCCCAGCCGCAGACCCGGGCGGCGGTCCAGGCCCAGGTGCAGGCGCGCTTCGCCCGGGCCGACGCCGATCGCGACGGCTTCGTCACTCAGGAAGAGGTCCGCGCCCGCGCCGAGCAGCGCCGGGAGCGCCGCGGCGAGCGCCGCGAGCAACGCTTCGAGCGCCTCGACTCCAACCATGACGGAATGATCAGCCGGGCCGAGTTCGACGCTCCGCGCGCCGTCCGCGGCGGCGAGCGCCGGGCGATTCGCGGCGAGCGCCGCGGGCAGCGCTTCGCCCGGCGCGGCGGCATGATGGCCCGCTTCGGCGATCGCGCCTTCGCCATGATGGACGTGAATCGCGACGGCCGGGTCGCGCTCGCCGAAGCGCAGCGCACCGCGCTCCAGCGCTTCGACCGGGTCGACGCCAACCGCGACGGCACGATCAGCCTCGACGAGCGCCAGACGGCGCGCTCGGCGCGGCAGGAGCGGCGGGAAGGCCGGCAGGACGATTGAGTCCGCCCACTCGTCATTGCGAGCGTAGCGAAGCAATCCAGTACGGCGTCCGGGCCCGCTGGATTGCTTCGTCGCTACGCTCCTCGCAATGACGGGCTACCCCCAGACCTACTCCGCCGCCAGATGCCATTGCGGCGGCTCTTCCAGCTCCCGAAGCCGCGCCGATTCCTCGTACATGTAGTCGCGGGTCATCGGGATGGCATCGCGGCGCTTCACGTACTGGACCTGCCAGTTGACCATTCCGCCGTAGCGGAAGGCGGCCTCCGCCCCGGCGAGGTAGAACAGCCACATGCGGTAGAACCGCTCGTCGTAGAGGTCGACGATCTCGTCCTTGTGGGCGACGGTGCGCTTGTACCATTCCGCCAGCGTCGGGGCGTAATGGAAGCGCATCGCCTCGACGTCGGTGACGATCAGGCGGTGCTTCTCGGCCTGGGTGACCAGCTCCGACAGAGCCGGGATGTAGCCGCCGGGGAAGATGTACTTCCTCGTCCATTTGTCGGTGACGCCCGGCTCCCCCATCCGCCCGCAGCAGTGCGACACCATCACCCCGTCGGGCTTCAGCAGCCGATTCATATGCTCGAAGAAGCCTGGATAGTGAGGAGTCCCGAGGTGCTCGATCAGGCCGACATTGCTGATCCGGTCGAACTCGCCCTGCACGTCGCGATAATCCAGAAGCTCGAACTTGACCTTGTCCGAGACCCCCGCCTCCCGGGCGCGCTCGTTGGAGAAGTCGACCTGGTCGGGCGCAAGGGCGACGCCGAGCACCTCGACGCCGTACATCCGGTTCAGGTAGAGGGCGAAGCCGCCCCAGCCGCAGCCGACGTCGAGCACCTTCATTCCGGGCTTCAGATACATCTTGGCGGCGATGTGCGCCTTCTTGTCGAGCTGCGCCTTCTCGAGGCTGTTCGACAGGTCGCGATAATAGGCCATCGTGTACTGCCGGTCCTCGTCGAGGAACAGCTCATAGAGGCGCCGGGTGAGGTTGTAGGTGTGCTCGGCATTGTGCCGCGAACGGGTCTTCCAGTTGATCTGGTCGAGCCGGCCGGCGATTCGGCCGACCGCCTGGCGGACCGGACCCTTGGGCTTCAGGGGGCCCTGCCGCTCGACCGGAGCATTGTAGCGGATGAGGAGGATGAGTTCGCGCAGGTCGCCCTGCTCGATCAGCATCCGGCCATCCATGAAGACCTCGCCCGCGCCGACCCGCGGATCCTTCACGATATGGTTGGAGGCGCCTTTGTCGGTGAAGCGGGCCCGCACCGGGCCGTGCGGCGCGGGCTTTCCGTCCCCGTACCGATATTCCTTGCCGTCATGGTCGATGACGGTGAGCTCGCCCTTCGTCACGAGCTTCTTGAGCAACTTGTCGAGCAGCCACATTCGTTCCGGTCCCCAGGGTTTTCGGCAATGAGCATGGTGAGGGCGGCGTGGTCAAGCCGGTGGCGGCCTCAGAGGCGGAGGCCATTCCTGCCGACACGCTCGGGGAGAATGAAAAAGACCCCGGCGGCTCTCGCCGCCGGGGCCGAGTCTTCCCGAGGGGACGGGGAACGCGTCAGGCCAGCCGTCCGACCATCTGGATCGGCTGCGCCATGTTGAAGTAATTGGGGGAGGTGGCCATCACCGCCTGGTGGATGTCCTCGAATTCCTCGCGGCTTCCGTCGCCTTCGAGGAAGACGGTGTAGCTGAGGCGACGGAATCCCGGCGGTACCTTCTCGTCGATTCCGAGGCAGCCGCGCAGGTCGATCTCGCCCTCGGACTCGATCCGGCATGAGCGCAGCGTGATCCCGCGAAGCGACGCCTGACCGACGTAGCCGACCACCATACATGCATTGACCGCCGACATGAGCAGCTCCTGCGGACTGGGCGCGGAATTGGTGCCGAGCATTTCGTGCGGCTCGTCGGCGAGGATGGTGAAGCTGCGTGGGACGGCCTTGTCCCGAATCGTGCAGGAATCGATGGTCGTCTCGGAGCGGGTCTGGCCCTGCCAATCCGTCTTGACCCGAAAACCGACCTTGGAGGGTCCCTGAACCTCGCTTGCCGAGCCGGCCCGGTTGATCGCGGTGACGTCGAGGCCGTTGACCGGCGGCGGCATTGGGTGGTCGAGCATGTTCGAAGTCTCCACGGTGATCAGTGCAAAGCCGAGACCGTGGGCTTCCCAAGGCCCCGGACAGCGAGTGAACAAGCCGCCGGCGTGGCGGTAAACTGGATGTGGCCGAGGCGCCGGGCACCGAGCGCAGCGTCGGACGTGCGCTTCGAGGTGCCGGCGGCGAGGCCGGTGGGGGCTTTCAGGCCGCGCTCGAACACGGCGCCTGCCTCATCGAATTCGGGCCGAAGCGGCGGCCGAAGCCGAGCCTGGCGCCGACGGGAAGGACGTCCTCGACCTGCCAGGCCGCTTTGGCCGAGCCGGCGAGGACGTCACTGAAGTTGAAATCGTGGCACATCCGCATCCCTTCCGGTCACGCCGCTCAGGCGAGCGTCGAGACGTGGGCGGGCTGCTGCATCGTGAGGACGGTCACGGCGCCGCTCAGCACGGCGGAGCTCGATCCCAGGGCGGCGGCGGCGAGCAGCACCAGCTGCAGGCGGCCCTTCTTGGCATTGATGGCGGTCATTTCTTGTCTCCCGAATCGGCGCGGCATCGATCGCCGCGGCCCGCTTCTTCTGCAGGCGGCTTTTGTCGGACCCATTCCGCGCGGACGGGAAAATTGTGTCAATTGTTACAGAAAAGGCGGTTTCTGCGGGCGCGCGGGGCCGCTATAAGCAGCGGCGGGCTGGGGAGTCTCGGGATGGAGAAGGCGGAAGAGGGCGAGATTGCCTGCGTGGTGGCGAGCGTGATCGGCTCGTCGCTCAACTGCCTGCTTCTGCTGGACGAGAAAGGCGACATCCTCGAATATAACCGCGCCGCGGAGGAGGCTTACGGCTATTCCAGGGCGGAGATGGTGGGCAGGCCGATCTGGAGCCTCATCGTCCGCAATCCCTCGCGCGAGGAGGATGAGGACGCGCTGGACTCCTATATCGCCGCGGGCGACGCCACGACCGGGCTTCGGGTCGTCGTCGACGTCCGGATGAAGAGCCTCGAAGTGGTTCCGCTCGAGATCAGCGTCACCTCGCTGGCGATCGGCGGGCGCCGGCGCTTCCTTCTGAGCCCGCGCGACCTCTCCGCGCGGCGCGCCAACGACGAGCTGGCGGAATCGAGCCGGCGCCTCGAGCTCGCCGTCGAAGGGGCCAAGCTCGGCACCTGGACCTTCGAGATCGAGACCGGCCGCACCTGGTATTCCGACCGTTCGAAGGCGATGTACGGCCTGCCGCCGGACTCGGAAATGAGCACCGCCGTGATCCGCGCCTCCGTCCATCCCGATCATTGGGAAGAGGTCTCGGACCCCTATCTGCACGGCTTCAGGCAGGACCGGATCGAGGTCGAATATCGGGTCGTCTGCCCGGACGGCTCGACGCGCTGGATCTATTCGCTGGGCGCCCTCAACCGCGACGCCACCGGGGTCGCCCGGAGCGTCAGCGGGATCCACCTCGACATCACCGATCGCAAGCGGGCCGAGGAAGAGCGGGACGAGGCGCGGCGGCAGCTCGACCTCGCCGTCGAGGGCGCCGGGCTCGGCCTGTGGTCGGTCGACCCGCGCACCGGCACCGTCTGGCATTCGGAGCGGTCGCGGCGGCTGTGGGGAATGGACCCGGACATGCCAATCGATGCCGCGGTCCTCAAGGATTATGTCCATCCCGACGACTGGCCGGTGGTGCGCGAGCCCTACCGGCTCGGCTTCCCCGAGGATGTCGTCTCGCTCGAGCACCGGGTGATCTGGCCGACCGGTGAGATACGCTGGCTCCACGCCCTCGGCCAGGCTCAGCGCGATCCTTCCGGCGCGGTCGAGATGGTCACCGGGATCCATCTCGACATCACCGACCGCAAGCGCGGCGAGCAGGAGCTCGCCGAAACGAGGCGCCAGTTCGAGCTCGCGGTCGAGGGGGCCAATCTCGGCCTCTGGACGATCGACCCCAGGACCGGCGAGACCTGGTACAGCGCCCGCTCTCGCGAGCTCTACGGGGTGGACGGCGACATGCACCTCGACGGGAGGAGCCTCAGGGGTTTCATCCATCCGGACGATTGGGACATCGTGGCGGAATCGGCGCGCAACGGCTTTCCTTCCGACACCGTCTCCCTCGAGCACCGGGTCATCTGGCCGACCGGCGACACCCGCTGGGTGCATTCGCTCGGCACCGTGGTGCGCGGCGAGGAGGGCGAGGCGACGCTCGTCACCGGGATCCATGTCGACATCACCGACCGCAAGCGGGCCGAGCAGGCGCTGGCGCGCTCGCGCGACGCTCTCCACCAGTCGGAGAAGCTGGCGGCCCTGGGCTCGCTTCTCGCCGGGGTCAGCCACGAGCTCAACAACCCGCTCGCCGCGATCGTCGGCCAGGCCGAGATGCTCCAGGAGGACAGCGTCGGGACGCCCTTCGAGCTCCGCGGCAAGAAGATCGCCGCCGCGGCGGAACGCTGCGCCCGGATCGTCCAGACCTTCCTCGCCATGGCCCGGCAGAAGGATGCCCAGCGCGACCTGGTCGACCTCAACGACGTCGTCGCCTCGGCGCTCGAGATCACCGAATATGCGCTCCGCACCGCGGGCATCGGGGTCCGGGTGACCTTGGGGTCGATGCTTCCAAAGGTGCTCGGCGACCGCGACCAGCTCCACCAGGTGCTGGTCAATCTGATCGTCAACGCGCAGCACGCGATGCAGGGGGTCGAGACCTTCGACAAGACTCTGAAAGTCAGAACTTCGGTAAGCCAGAGCGGAGAGGTGCTTCTGGACGTCAGCGACAGCGGACCGGGCGTGCCCGACAAGCTCAAGGGGCGCATCTTCGACCCCTTCTTCACCACCAAGCCCCAGGGCGTCGGCACCGGAGTCGGCCTCTCCTTCTCCCACGGCATCGTCGAGGCGCATGGCGGCACCATCGCGCTCGAGCCGAGCCGCCGGGGCGCCCATTTCCGGATCGCACTTCCGGCCGCCACGGAAAGCGGCCTCGTCGCCATCCCCATCGCCGCCGAGACGGCCGCGGAATCCGGCGGCGGCGGCCGCGCCCTCGTCGTCGAGGACGAAGCCGATGTCGCCGAGACCCTGTGCGAGCTGCTCGAGCGCGAAGGCTATAAAGTCACCGTGGCCTCGGACGGCGCCGCCGCCCTGATGGCCATCGACCGCGGCGAATACGACCTCATCCTGTCCGATCTGCGGATGCCGGGCGTGAGCGGTCCCGATCTCCACGCCCGCCTCGCCGAGACCAAGCCCCATCTGATCGACCGCATGGGCTTCGTCACCGGCGACACGCTGGGCTCGAGCATGGACGATTTCCTGCGCGGCTGCGGCCGCCCGGTGCTCGAAAAGCCGTTCACCAAGATCGGAGTGCGCTGCCTGATCGCCTCCATCCTCCAGCCGAAGGTGGAAGCATGAACGATATCGCCGCCCATATCGTGGTCGTCGACGACGACGAGGACGTCCGCTCGACGGTCGCGGAATATCTGCGCCGCAACGGCCTTTCGGTCAGCGAGGCCGACGGCGGCGCGGCCCTGCGCGAGCTGATGGCGACCCGGCCGATCGACCTCGCTTTGCTCGACATCAACATGCCGGGCGACGACGGCCTCACCTTGGCGCGCGAAATTCGAGGCTTGGGCGACGCCGGCATCATAATGCTCACCGCCAAGAGCGACGACGTCGACCGCATCGTCGGCCTCGAGATAGGCGCCGACGACTACATCACCAAGCCGTTCAACCCGCGCGAGCTCCTCGCCCGGGTCAAGGCGGTCCTGCGCCGCGCCAGCCGAGGCGGAGAGGCGCCGGCGACGATGGGACGCGAGGTGCAGATGGGCAAATGCCGCCTGAACCTCGACATCCGCAAGCTGTTCGAGGCGGACGGCAGCGAAGTGCCGCTCACCTCGATGGAGTTCGACCTCCTGAAGTGCTTCGCCGAGCATCCGCGCCGGGTCCTCACCCGCGACCAGCTCCTCGACATGGCCCACAACAAGGAGATGGAGGCGTTCGACCGCTCGATCGACACCCGGATCGCCCGGATCCGCCGCAAGATCGAGCGCGACCCCGCCAAGCCCGAATGTCTGAAGACGGTCCGGGCGGCCGGCTACGTCTTCAATCCCGATTGCGGCGGCTGAGGTCCAGGCTGACCATGCGCTCCAATACCCCAGGGTGAGACCACCTTCCCGCCACGGGCCGATAGCAACGCTTCAAAGGGCGGCGTCCAGGTTACCGGGGTGACACTAGAGCATGGTCGGCTGTTATCGAATCACTCCGTCATTGCGAGCGTAGCGAAGCAATCCAGCACAGCCTCCGAGGCCGCTGGATTGCTTCGTCGCTTCGCGCCTCGCAATGACGGCATGTGCATCAATCTAGGGCGATCATGCTCTGATGGCCGACGCTGGCGCTTGATTCCCGGCGCGTGTGTCGCCACATGCCAATCCTACCGAATTGGTCCGATTAGCACATGCGCCTTACCTCCCTTGCCGATTATGCCGTCGTCGTGATGGCCGCCGCGGCCCGCCACCCGGCGGGGGCGTCCTTGTCCGCCGGCCTTCTCGCCGAGGAGACCGGGGTCCCGCTTCCGACGGCGCAAAAGGTGATGGGCCGCCTCGCCGCGGCCGGCCTGCTCGTCTCCGCGCGCGGCACCGGCGGCGGCTTCCGCCTCGCCAGGGCGGCGAGCGGGATCAGCCTCGCCGACATCATCGAGGCCTTGGAAGGCCCGATCGCGATGACCAATTGCATCACCGGCTCGATCCACGACTGCGCTCTGGAAGGCAGCTGCCGGGTCAAGCCCCACCTCAACCTTGCCAACGACGCGGTCCGGGGCGCCCTCCAGGGCGTCAGCCTCGCCACCCTGGCGGAGGCCAAATAATGTCCATGGAAGATACAGGCGTGCGCAACCGCGAGGCCCAGGAGGCGGTCGACCGCGCCTCCAATTACGAATGGGGCTTCAGCTCCGACATCGAGCAGGATTTCGCGCCCAAGGGCCTCAATGAGGACACGGTCCGCTTCATCTCGGCCAAGAAGAACGAGCCCGAATGGATGCTCGAATGGCGGCTCAAGGCCTATCGCGCCTGGCTGACGATGGAGGAGGTGAGCTGGGCCAAGCTCGACATCCCGACGATCGATTTCCAGGACGCTTATTATTACGCCGAGCCCAGGGCGAAGCCGACGATCGCCTCGCTGGACGAGCTCGACCCGGAGATCCGCCGCACCTACGAGAAGCTCGGGATCCCGATCGAGGAGCAGAAGGTCCTCGCCGGGGTCGAGGGCGCCCGCAAGGTCGCGGTCGACGCGGTGTTCGACTCCGTCTCCGTCGCCACCACCTTCCGCGCCGAGCTCGAGCGCGCCGGAGTCATCTTCCGCTCTATTTCCGAGGCGGTCCGGGAGTTTCCGGACCTCGTTCGGAAATATCTCGGCAGCGTCGTTCCGCAGCGCGACAATTACTTCGCCTGCCTCAACGCCGCGGTCTTCTCCGACGGCACCTTCGTCTACATCCCCGAAGGCGTGCGCTGCCCGATGGAGCTCAGCACCTATTTCCGGATCAACGCCGCCAATACCGGCCAGTTCGAGCGGACCCTGATCGTCGCCGACAAGGGCAGCTACGTCTCCTATCTCGAAGGCTGCACCGCGCCGATGCGCGACGAGAACCAGCTCCACGCCGCGGTGGTCGAGCTGGTCGCGATGGACGATGCCGAGATCAAATATTCGACCGTCCAGAACTGGTATCCTGGCGATGCAAACGGCGTCGGCGGGATCTACAATTTCGTCACCAAGCGCGGCGCCTGCCGCGGCGCGCGCTCGAAGATCAGCTGGACCCAGGTCGAGACCGGCTCCGCCATCACCTGGAAATACCCCTCCTGCATCCTCCAGGGCGAGGAGAGCGTCGGCGAATTCTACTCCGTCGCGCTCACCAACAACCGCCAGCAGGCCGACACCGGCACCAAGATGATCCACATCGGCAAGGGCTCGCGCTCGACCATCGTGTCGAAGGGCATCAGCGCCGGCCGCTCGAACAACACCTATCGCGGCCTCGTCCGGGTCAATGCGGGTGCGGAGAACGTCCGCAACTTCACCCAGTGCGACTCGCTGCTTCTCGGCGACCAATGCGGCGCCCACACCGTGCCCTATATCGAGGTCAAGAACCCGACCGCCCAGATCGAGCACGAGGCCACCACCAGCAAGATCAGCGACGACCAGCTCTTCTACGCCATGAGCCGCGGCCTGAACGCGGAGGACAGCGTCGCCCTCATCGTCAACGGCTTCGCCAAGGAAGTGCTGCAGCAGCTCCCCATGGAGTTCGCGGTGGAAGCGCAGAAGCTGCTGGGGATCAGCCTCGAGGGGAGCGTTGGGTGATGCGGGCCATTGCTGCCGTCATGCCGTTCGCGCTTTCGCTCGGCGCTTCAGGAGCCTTGGCTCAGGAGCGGTGCCTCGCGGCGCATTACCAACTCCCGGCGAGCATCGGCGAAGA
>DASWLY010000191.1:0-8789 GCA_036400035.1 Allosphingosinicella sp. | reverse complement strand
CAACAGCGGCGACCTGATCGACCTGTCGAGGATCGATGCCAATATCCTCGAAGCGGGGAACCAGGCGTTCAGCTTCATCGGCAACGCCGCCTTCAGCGGCACGGCCGGCGAGCTGCGCTTCGAGAATATCTCGCTGGGCGGACCGGTCTGGATGGTCCAGGGCGACACCAACGGCGACGGCGTTTCCGACTTCGAGGTGGTCCTGGTCATCAACCCGCCCGACCCGATCACGAGCAGCGACTTCATCCTCTAGGAGTGTCGGACGATATTGAAACACTTGTTCCCCGGCGAAGGCCGGGGCCCAGCGGCACAGGCGGAAAGACTGGGTCCCGGCCTTCGCCGGGAACCGATTCCGCCCGATCGGGATAGACTCCAGGGGGTGTGGGACGAGGCGGGAGCGGCTTGCTCGGGGGAAGGCCGGGGGTCCAGCGCCACGGGCAGGAGCGTGTCGAACACTCACATCCAGCCGACCGCGGCGGCCGGATCCTCAATCGGATCCGGCCGTCCGCCTCTCGGGAGAAGAAATGGTGCTGCCGGTGAGGATTGAACTCACGACCTCAGCCTTACCAAGGATGCGCTCTACCACTGAGCTACGGCAGCTTACTCGCCAGTGGGGCTGCCCGTCGAAATAGTTCGATGGCGACCCTCGGGAGAGGCGGCGCTATGGCCGGGGCGGCGGTCTCATGTCAAGGTAAGTCATGGCGAAGCGCGACGGGGAACGGGAGAAACGGCTGGCCGAGGCGCTTCGGGAGAATTTGAGGCGCAGGAAGGCGCAGGCTCGGGGGGATCCCCGTCATCCCGGCGAAAGCCGGGACCTCGGGACGGGAGGTCTCGGCGGGTCTCCACCAGATCCCGGCTTTCGCCGGGATGACGATTAGAGCGGGGCGCAGCCCGCCTCCAGCCAAGCCTTTGCCTCGCCTTCGAGCTGCGGCCCCACCACCTCCAGCACCCTGGCGTGATAGGCATCGAGCCAGTCCCGCTCCTCGCGCGACAGCATCCCCACCTCGATCAGCTTGCGGTCGATCGGCGCGAAGGTAAGGGTCTCGAAGCCGAGCATCTTCTTCTCCGCCCCCTCGATCTCGCGCGGCTCCACGAGCACCAGATTCTCGACCCTGATGCCGTATTCGCCGGTCTTGTAATAGCCCGGCTCGTTGGAGAGGAACATTCCGGCCCTGAGCGGCTCGTCGCCCCCGGCCTGGCTGGATCCGGCGGGGGAGATTCGCTGCGGGCCCTCGTGCACGGCGAGATAGGCGCCGACGCCGTGGCCGGTGCCATGGGCGTAGTCGAGGCCCGCTTCCCACAGATATTGCCGGGCGAAGCTGTCGAGCTGGCTTCCGCGCGTACCCTCCGGGAAGACCGCGCGGGCGACGGCGATATGGCCCTTGAGCACCCGGGTGAACCGGTCGCGCATCTCGGCCGTCGGCTCGCCGATCGGCACGGTGCGGGTGACGTCGGTGGTGCCGTCCGGATATTGGCCGCCCGAATCGACGAGGTAGATCGAGTTCATCTCGAGCTTGCGGTTGGTCTCCTCGCTCACCCGATAATGGACGATGGCGCCGTTGGGGCCGGCGCCGGAGATGGTGTCGAAGCTGGTGTCGCGAAGGTCGCCGCAGGCCTGGCGGAATTGCTGGAGCTTCAGGGCCGCGCTCAATTCGTCGACCGTCCCTTTTGGCGCCTCGATCGACAGCCAGTGCAGGAAGCGGCTCAGAGCGGCGCCGTCGCGAGCCTGGGCGGCGCGATGGCCAGCGATCTCGGCCTCGTTCTTGATCGCCTTGGGCAGCACCGCGGGATCCCGCTTCTGGACGATGTTCGCGCCGGCTTTCTCCAGCGCCTCGAAGATGGCGTGAACCGCCCGCTCCGGATCGGCGACCACCGTCTTGCCGGCAAGCGAGCGCAGGTGCGGCTCGAATTCGCCACGCTCGTGGACCCTCACCCCGTTGCCGAGATGCTGGCGCACGTCGTCGCCGATCTTCTCCGAGGCGACGAACAGGTCGGCGGTGCCGTCGCTGTTGACCAGCGCGAAGGAGAGGGCGACCGGCGTGTGCTCGACGTCCTGGCCGCGCACGTTGAACGTCCAGGCGATGGAATCCAGAGCGGACAGCACGGCCGAGTCCGCCTTCTGCTCGTTCAGCCAGTCGGCCATCTCCTGGCGCTTGGCGGCGGAGGATTTGCCGGTGAAGCCGTCCGGATGGACGACCAGCCGCGCCTTGGACGGCTCGGGCTTGTCCGCCCAGACGGCGTCGATCGGGTTGCTCTGGACGGCGACGAGCTCGGCGCCCTTCCCGGCCAGCGCCTCCTTCGCCCGGGCCACCCAGTCCTTGGTATGGAGCCACGGATCGTAGCCGATCCGGCCGCCGTCCGGGGCGTGCGCCTTGAGCCATTCGGCGACACTGGTCTCGGGGACCGACTGGTAGGACCAGTGCCGGCCGTCGACCTGGTCGCGGACCTGCAGGGTGTAGCGGCCGTCGACGAAGATCGCCGCTTCCTCGGGCAGAACCGCGGCCGCTCCGGAAGATCCCTGGAAGCCGGTCAGCCAGGCGAGGCGTTGGGCGTAGCTTCCGACATATTCGGACATGTGCTCGTCGGTCAGGGGAACGACGAAGCCGTCGAGGCGGTCCGCCCTGAGCTGCTCGCGCAGGGCGGCGAGGCGGGCTTCGTAGGTCGACATGGCAAAATCCTCAGGCGTCGCTATGGGCTGGATCGGATAGACCAGCCCGCTTGCGCACGAAAGAGAGCATGACCCTCCCACCCCCGCCCCGCGCCGAACCGCGCCCCTACAGCTACGAACGCCACGGCTACACGGTCGAGGACCCCTATGCCTGGCTGAAGGACCCCCTCTACCCGAAGGTCGAGGACGAGGAAGTCCTCGGCTATCTCAAGGCCGAGAACGCTTATTTCGAAGCCGCGATGAAGCCGCACTCGGCGCTCGTCGAGACCTTGTTCGAGGAGATGAAGGGCCGGCTCAAGGAGGACGAATCCTCCGTGCCCGTGCGCGAGGGCGACTGGCTCTATTGGTGGGCGTACAAGCCCGGCGCTCAGTATCGCACCTGGTTTCGCCGCCCGGCGGCGGGCGGCGGCGAGCAGGTGATCTTCGACGAGCCGGCGGAGGCCGAGGGCAAGGAATATTTCCGACTGGGCGCGCTGGAGACGAGCCCCGACGGCCGGCTCGCGGCCACGCTCGTCGACGACAGCGGCTCGGAGCGGTTCGACCTTCGAATCCGCGATCTCGCCACCGGCGCGGTGGTCGAGACGGTCACCGACGTCGCCATCGGCCAGCCCGCCTGGACCCGCGACAGCCGGGGAATCGTATTCACCGAGGTGAACGAGCATTGGCGAAGCTACCGGGCCCGCTATCACCGCCTCGGCACCCCCACGTCCGAGGACGTCACGCTTTACGAGGAGACCGAGGAGCTCGGCTTCAGCGTCGGCGTCAGCCTGTCCCAGGATCAAAGCCTGATCTTCATCGCTACTGGCGACAACGCCACCAGCGAGGTCCGCTTCGTCCCCGCCGACGATCCGCGGGCGCCGCTCACCTTGATGTCGCCGCGCCTGGAGAAGCGCCAATATACGGCGGACGCCGCGCACGGGAAGCTGTGGGTCCTCACCAACGACGACCATGTGAACTTCCGGATCGCCGAGGCGGACCCGGCGGCGCCCGGCGAGTGGACGACGGTGATCGCCGGCTCCGACCGGGTCTACCTGCGCGAGCTGACCTCCCATCGCGACCATCTCGCCATTACCGAGCGGGTCGACGGCCTCGACCAGCTGCGGCTGCGCGCCTACGACGGCCGGGACGAGCGCATTCCTTTCGCCGAGGCCGCCTATTCGGCCAAGTTCGGAAGCAATCCCGAATATGCGCCCGAAGCCTATCGGATCCATTATTCCTCGATGGTCAGCCCGGGCACCGTCTACGATTATCATCCCGCCGAGCGCCGGCTGGAGACCCGCAAGGTCCAGGAGGTCCCGTCCGGCTACGACGCGTCGCAATATGTTACCGAGCGGCTGATGCTTCCGGCGCGGGACGGCAAGCAGGTGCCGGTCTCGATCGTCTACCGCAAGGGCTTCCGCAAGGACGGCCGGGGCAAGCTCTTCCTCTACGCCTACGGCGCCTACGGCTATGCCGTCCCCCCGGAATTCTCGACCAGCCGGATCAGCCTGCTCGACCGCGGCTTCGCCTACGCCATCGCCCATATCCGCGGCGGCGACGATCTCGGCTATGGCTGGTTCCTCGACGGGAAGCTCGACAAGAGGGTGAACACGTTCAACGATTTCGTCGATGCCGCCAAAGGCCTGATCGCCGAGGGCTTCACCCGCCCGGGCAACATCGCGATCTCAGGCGGATCGGCGGGCGGCGAGCTGATGGGGGTGGTCGCCAACACCGATCCGGAGCTGTGGGGGGCCGTGGTCGCCGACGTCCCCTTCGTCGACGTGCTCAACACCATGCAGGACGAAAGCCTTCCGCTCACGCCGGGCGAGTGGCCCGAATGGGGCAACCCGATCGAGGACAAGGCCGCCTTCGAGCTGATCCGGAGCTACAGCCCTTACGATCAGGTGAAGGCGCAGGCCTATCCGCCGATGCTGATCACCGGCGGGCTCAACGACCCGCGCGTCACCTATTGGGAGCCCGCCAAGTGGGCGGCGAAGCTGCGCTCCGCCAAGACGGACGACAACCTCCTGCTCCTCAAGATCAACATGGGCGCGGGCCATGGCGGCAAATCGGGGCGCTGGGAGCATCTGCGCGAGCTCGCCGAAGCCTATGCCTTCGTCCTGACCCAGATGAGCTAGAGCCCGATCAGCCTGATCCGATCCGTCATTGCGACGAAGCAATCCAGCGGGCCTCGGCGGCCGCCCTGGATCGCTTCGCTCGCGATGACGGAGTGAATCAACCTGAAGCGATCACGACCTAGAGGAAAAGGTCGGCGGCCTCGAGCCGGGGGGCAACGGCATCCTTGCCCGAGAGCAGGGGGCGGCTTTCCGGCGGCCATTCGATGCCGATGTCCGGGTCGTTCCAGGCAAGCGAGCGCTCGCAGCCCGGATCATAATAGTCGGAGGCCTTGTAGAGAACCTCGGCTGTGTCGCTGAGCGTGAGGAAGCCATGCGCGAAGCCTGCCGGTATCCACAGCTGATTGCCCTTCGCCGCCGAAAGGACGATGCCGAACCAGCGGCCGAAGGTGGCCGAGCTGCGGCGAATGTCCACGGCCACGTCGAATATCTCGCCGGCCACCACCCTCACCAATTTGCCCTGGGCTCTCGGCGGCAGCTGATAATGAAGCCCCCGCAACACGCCCCGGGTCGAACGGCTGTGATTGTCCTGCACGAAATCGACCGGAGCGCCGACCGCCTCGTCGAAGCCGCGCTTGTTGTAGCTCTCGGTGAAGAAGCCGCGCTCGTCGTGAAAGTAGCGCGGCGTCAGCACGAGCAATGGGGCGAGGGCCGTCTGCTCGATCAGCACGTGGCATTCTCCTTCGAAAGCGGGCGCTTCACACAGCCTCGATGTGGCGCAGCGGCTGCGACCCCTCGTCCTCCGCCGGCTCGGAGGTGCTTCGCCGCGGCACGGGCGGGACCATCAGAGCGCAAGCCATGGCGAAGACGGCGACGATCGCGGCGGTACGGATCGGATAGTCGACGATCGAATGGGCGAGGACGATCCCGATCATCACCGATCCGGCCCGGGCGAGCGAGGCCCCTTCGACGTCCCGGGTCCAGGCCTGGTAGGAGCGGCGCCCCCACCAGAACAGGAAGCCGAGGATGAGCAGGAGGCCAGGGAGGCCGAGCTCGAGCACGGCTTCGAGATAGTCGTTATGGGTATGGTTGGCGAATGTTCGCGTCACCTGGCTGGGGTCTTCGTAGCGGCGGTAGACGGTCGAGAAGGTGCCCAGACCGGTGCCCACCGGGAAGCTGTCCTTGATGATCTCCACCGTGGTCGCGGCCAGGACGCCGCGGCTCGACGCGTGAGAGGAGGTCACCTCCGACTCGAGGCTTTCCTTGACAAGCGGGCCCTGCACCCCGGCGAAGACGAACAGGATCGCCAGGACGGCCAGGCCGGCCCACCAGCCCTTGGCCAACCGGCCCGCGACCGAGCGCCGGTAGATGAGGAAGCTGGCCAGCGCGGCGGGAAGAGCGAGGCCGTAGCCCGCGCTCGACCCGCTGATCGCGATGCCGGCCAGGATGAAGACGGCGATGGCGACGCTCATGACGGCGCCGCCGCTGCGCTTGGACTGCGATCGGCGGCTCGCCATCCGCCCGGCGATGAACGCTGCCAGAGGCAGGGCGCAGAGCAGCAGGGTCGCTTCATGGTTGGCGTTGGCGAAGAAGCCGACGGGAGAGGTCCGGTTGGTGATCTGGTAGAAGCGGAGCGGCGATTCCGGCCCGCCGAACAGCTGGAAGGCGCCCAGCACCACCGAGACCGCCGCCACCCCCAGCAGCACCGCCGGCAGCCGCCGCCGATCGTCATTGGGCAAACGGAGCACCAGCAGGAACATCGCCGCCGCGGGAAGCAGATGCAGCAGCGACTTCAAGCTCCAGACCGGCGCGAGCGAGGCCGCGAGGGAAGGCGGCGCCGTCCCGAACAGCCGGAATGCTTCCATCACCTCGCCCCGCAACGGCTGGCCCGACCACAGGCTCGCGGGAAGCGGGATCAGGCTGAGCAGCCCGACCAGCAGCAGCCCCCCGCCGATCCACAGCGGACCCTTCGCCCCGTCCGGGATCGCGAAGTCGCGCCGCCAGAGGAGCGCCACGATCAGGCCGAGCCCGACGAGCTGGAGGAGCGCGTTCGCCGCGGCGCCCGCGGCGCTGGCTCCGCCGAGGAGCAGGCATGCGGCCAGGTAGCCGGCCGCGGCGAAAGACCAGAAACGGCCGCTCACCGGCCGATCTCCATTCCGGTGATCTCGAGGTTGACGACGTTCGCAACGTCGCCCGGCTCGGCGACCAGGCTGAGCGTCTGGCCCGGGCAACCCGATCCCGGAACGGTGAAGGCGGCGCTGAACCGGCGGTTGGAAGCGACGGCCCGGGTCATGTCGAGGGCGGCGATCTGGCTTCCGCCGGGCAGGCAGGTCAGCCGCCAGGAGAGCCGCCCGGAGGTAATGCCGTTGGGGCTCCGGCCGACGGCGCGCAGCGTGTGGCGTCCCGGCGGCAGGGCCAGCATCTGCTCGGCCAGGCGCACGCTTTGCCCACCGAAATACGCGACGTCGAGATAGGTCCGCTGCCCGTCCTTGGCGGGCTCGGCCCGTCCCGCATCCACGTCCTTGAAGGTCCAGCCGAAAGGGGCCGGCGCCCGGACGCCGCGGAAAGACCCGTCGAACATGTAGCGGTTCGCCGCCCGTTCCTGCTGGGGAAGGCTCATGAGCCAGGTCTGCCTCGCCCCCGAATAATCTCCCGAGTTCGCCTGCGTCTGGAGGATCAGCTGCCGCTCGAGCATCAGGTCCCCGTTCGGGTTCAGCCCTCGGATCCGCTCATAGAGGTCGCGCGCGTCGGCGACGGCGAGCTTGCGCTCTCCGGCGACCGTCAGGAAATGCTCCCGCCAGACCGGGCGCCTGGCGAGGATCGTCGCGAGCGCCGCTCGGCCGCGCGGGTCGGCGACCAGCTTGGTGAGCTCCGGGAGCAATGCCGGCCGAAGCTCTTCACTGCGGCGAAGGACGACGTCTATTTCCGAAAGCGCCTCGGGATAGCGTTCGGCCTTCGTATAATAGATCATCAGCTGCATGCGGGCCGCCGGATAGGAATAGCGGCGGCGCCGAACCTCCTCCATCAGCGCGATGGCCCGGGGAAGGTCGCCCCTCTGCTCGGCGGCCCGCGCCGCCACGAAGAAGGGCTCGAAGGCGAGCGGAAGGGTCGCGAGCCCTTCACGCGCGGTCCGCTGCATCTCGGCGGTCACCTTGGTCGTGGGAAGCGCCGCGAGGATGGCCTGGACCTTGAGTATCGGCGCCGGATCCGCCGGCGGCAGCGGCGCCACCGCGACGGCCGCCGCCGTGGAAAATCCCGCGGCGGCGGCCTTCACGATCAGCCAGGCGGCCAGCGGCGAAGCAGCGGTCACCGCCCAGGCGGCGATTCGCCTCCCGGAACTCCGGCCCTCCCCCTGTGCGCCAACGGCCACGATCAGGCTTTCAGGAGCTCGATCTGCTTCTTCGGCTCATCGCCCTCGCGATAGGCATATGCATCCTCGCCATAGCCGTAGCCGTAGCCGTAGCCGTAGCCGACCTTGAGGGCATTGAACTTGGTGAGGATGGCGCCGATCAACCGCGCCTCGGAGGCCCGGAGCCGGTTGACCGCGTTCAGAGCGGCGGCGCGGCGGATGGCGCCGGCCTCGATCACCATCAAGGTGCCCTCGACGCTCGAAGCGAGCATCGGAGCATCGGCAAGGCCGAGCACGGGCGCACTGTCGATGACGATGTGGTCGAATTTGGCGAGGGCTTCGTCGAGGATCTCCTTGAAGCGGCCGGACGCGAGCAGCTCGGCCGGGTTCGGCGGGATCGGCCCCGCGGGGAGCAGGAACAGCCGTTCCATCTGCGTCGGGTGGACGCATTCGGCGACGCCCTTGGCCCCGGCCAGCAGGCTCGACAGACCCTGGCTGGTCGAGCTCGGCCCGCGGAAGGTCGGCTTGCGAAGGTCGGCATCGATCAGGAGCACGCTGGAGCCGAGGCTGGCGAGCGTCTGGGCGAGCGCGAGCGCGGTGCTCGACTTGCCTTCCGACGCGCGCGTGCTGGTCACCAGCAGGCTGCGCGGAACCCCGTGGTCGGTCGAGAATTGCAGGGCGGTGCGCACCGACTGGTAGGCCTCCGACACCTGCGACC
>DASWLY010000190.1:0-10418 GCA_036400035.1 Allosphingosinicella sp. | reverse complement strand
CCGCTCTCTTCGGCGGAGGAGGCGCTGGAGCTGGCCTAGGGCGCGATCGTCAATCCGCCGTTGCGAGCGAAGCGAAGCGATCCGGAGCGGCTTGCGAGGCCCGCTGGATTGCTTCGTCGCTCCGCTCCTCGCAATGACGGATCGGTGCCTTTCCCCGAACGGAGATTTGGAAGCCCCATGCCCAAGCTCGTCCTCATCCGCCACGGTCAGTCGGCGTGGAACCTCGAGAACCGCTTCACCGGCTGGTGGGACGTCGACGTCACCGAGAAGGGCGCGCAGGAGGCTCGGCTCGCGGGGGAGCTGATGGCGGCGAAAGGGCTCGACTTCGACCTCTGCTTCACCAGCCTCCAGACCCGGGCGATCAAGACCCTCAATTTGGCGCTGGAGGCGATGGGGCGGCTGTGGCTTCCGGTGGAGAAGCACTGGCACCTCAACGAGCGCCATTATGGCGGCCTCACCGGCCTGAACAAGGCGGAGACGGCGGCCAGGCATGGGGACGAGCAGGTTCGGATCTGGCGGCGCTCGTTCGACATCCCGCCGCCGCCGATGGAGCCGGGCGGCCCCTACGACCTGGCGGCGGACCGGCGCTATGCCGGGATCGCCGTGCCGCGCTCGGAGAGCCTCAAGGACACGATCGAGCGGGTGCTGCCTTATTGGGAGGGGCGGATCGCGCCAGCGTTGCGCGAGGGGCAGAGGGTTCTGATCTCGGCGCATGGCAATTCGCTGAGGGCGCTGGTCAAGCACCTGTCGAAGATCCCGGACGACGAGATTACCGGGCTGGAGATCCCGACCGGGCAGCCGATCGTCTACGAGCTGGACGAGCGGCTGGCGGCGACGGATCGCTATTATCTGAGCGAGCGCTGAGCTCGGCACGGCATCCCGGCGAAAGCCGGGATCTCGTCGGGTGAAAAGCGCGGCGCCTGCAACTCACTGGGACCCCGGCCTTCGCCGGGGTGACGATCAGCCCCCTGCCCTCGATCAATCCAGGCCCTCACCCTGGCGCTTCGCGCCTGTCCCTTTCCCCTGCAGGGAGAGGGGGTTTAGGGCTCCGCCCTCGCAAGCGCCTGGTTGCGCTCCGCCCGGGCGAGGACGTCGTTGAGCTTGTCGCCGGGCAGGATGCCGGTCGTCGCGACCGCGGATTCGATCTTCACCCGCGCATGGCCGAGGTCGAGCGGGTTGTGCTCGATGCAGCGGGCGAGGCGGTCGCCGGTGTCGATGGCGCTGTTGTGGTCCAGGTGATCGAGGATGAGATCGAACCGGGCCTCGCCGGTGCGCGCGAGGATGTCGGTGGAGCGGATCAGGCCGCAGAGCAGGCGGGCGACGTGGACCAGGGCCGCGTCGGCGGCGAAATGGCCGTGCTTCTCGTGGATTTCGGCGAGGTTGGTCAGCTCGATTCCGACGATGGCGGCGCTGGTGCCGTGCCGCTCCGCCAGGCCGACGACCCGCTCGAGCTCGGAGCGGAAGCGAAGGGCGGTGGGCAGCGGCGTCAGGCCGTCGCTCTCGACGCGCTGCTCGAGGTCGCTGATCCGTTGCTGGGCTTCGGCAAGCGCGGCGCGAAGCAGCGCATTCTCATCGGAGGTTTCGACCGGGACCCCGGCGAATTCGGAGGCGTGCTTTGACATGGAGGCTTCATAGCGCAATCTGGTTAAGCAAAAACGAAGGTCTGGCCTCCCCGCGCGCCGCCCGATAGAGGTGCCGCTTCGCCGGGCGAGACGAAGGTGCGGCATGGCCGAAGTGGGGATCATCATGGGCAGCCGCTCCGACTGGGAGACGATGCGCCATGCCGCCGAGATGCTCGACTCGCTCGACGTCGCTTACGAAACGAAGGTCGTGTCCGCCCACCGAACGCCGGAGCGGCTCTTCGATTATGCCAGCGGCGCCGCGGCTCGTGGTCTCAAGGTCATCGTCGCCGGAGCCGGCGGGGCGGCCCACCTGCCCGGAATGGCGGCGTCGATGACTCGGCTTCCGGTCCTTGGAGTTCCGGTCCGTTCCAAGGCGCTGAGCGGCCTCGACAGCCTTCTCTCCATCGTCCAGATGCCCGCCGGCGTGCCGGTCGGGACCCTCGCCATCGGCGAGGCGGGGGCGGCCAATGCCGGCCTCCTCGCGGCCTCCATCCTGGCCCTTTCGGACGAGGCGCTCGCCGGGCGGCTGGAGGCGTGGCGAGAGCGGCAGACGGACGGCGTCGCCGAAACCCCTGAATGACCGACCAATGATCCTGGCGCCGGGCTCGACCATCGGCATCGTCGGCGGCGGCCAGCTCGGCCGCATGCTGGCGATGGCGGCGGCCCGGCTCGGCTACGCATGCCATGTCTACGCGCCGGACGAGGCGCCGCCGGCCGCCGAGGTCGCCGCCGCCTATACCCGCGGCGCCTGGGAGGATGAGGCGGCGCTCGCCGCCTTTGGGCGCAGCGTCGATGTCGCCACCTACGAGTTCGAGAACATCGCCGCCGCGCCGCTGGCCGCGCTCGCCGCCCAGGCGCCTTTGCACCCGCCCGCGGCGGCGCTGGCGGTCGCCCAGGACCGGCTGAGCGAGAAGAGCTTCATCGCGCAGCTTGGCGGAAGCCCGGCGCCGTTCCGCGCCGTTGACGGCCGCGAGGGCCTCGACGAAGCGCTGGCCGCGATCGGCACCCCGGCGGTGCTGAAGACCCGGCGCTTCGGCTATGACGGCAAGGGCCAGGCGCGGATCATGACGGCCTCGGATGCGGAGGCGGCCTGGGAGGCGGTTCGCGGCGCTCCCTCCATCCTCGAGGCATTCGTCGGCTTCGAATCGGAATTCTCGATCCTGCTGTGCCGCTCCGCCAGCGGCGAGATCGTCACCTGGCCGGCGCCGGCCAACGAGCATGAAGGCGGAGTCCTGCGCCGCTCGCGGGTCCCCGGCTTCGGGCTCGACTCGCAGGCGGCGGAGGCGGAGGCGCTTGCCCGCGCGGCCGCCGAAGCGCTCGGCTATGTCGGCGTGCTGGCGCTGGAATTCTTCGCGACAAAGGACGGTCCGATCTTCAACGAGATGGCGCCGAGGGTCCACAATAGCGGCCACTGGACGATCGAGGGCGCCACCACCTCTCAGTTCGAGAACCATATCCGCGCCATTTGCGGGCTTCCGCTGGGCGCGACCGGCCTCACCGGCGCCCGGGTGGAGATGCAGAATCTGATCGGCGGCCAGGCGGACGGCTGGGCGGCCATTCTCGCCGAGCCGTCGGCGCACCTCCACCTTTACGGCAAGGGCGAGCCGCGCCCGGGCCGCAAGATGGGCCATGTGACGCGGGTGTTCCGCTAAGGTCGCGAGGCGGCGGGAAAGGCGCCCCGCCCGTCATCCCGGCGAAAGCCGGGACCTCAGCGAAATACAGGCGCCGAGCTTTTCACCCGCTGGGATCCCGGCTTTCGCCGGGATGACGGCCTGCCCCGGCTTTCGCCGAGATGACGAGCGCCACGCTATTTCGGCTGCACGACCTCTACCGGCAGTCCCAGCCCGGTAAGCTGCGGGCGCACCGTGGCGGCGTCGCCGACCACCACCCAGACCATCTTCTTGGGGTCGATCACCTTGCGCGCGGCCTGGTCGATCGTGCTGATCGTCATCCCGCGATAACGGTCGGAGATCGCCTCCCAATAATTGTCCGGGCGCCGGTAGAGCGCGTTCGAGCGAAGCGCCTGCAGAACCGCCTGCGAAGTCTCGAACTGCCCGGCGAGCTGGCGGGTGTTGCCGTTGATCAGGCGGGTGAGCTCGGCGCCGGTCAGTCCCTTGTTGGTGACGAAGCTCGACACCTGGTCCATCAGCGCCCGGATCGCCGGTCCGGTCTTGTCGGCCTGGACGGGGGCGTTGATCAGGTAGGGGACGATCTGCTCGCGCATGCCGATGCTGCTTCGCGATCCGTAGGACCAGCCCTTGGTCTCGCGCAGGTCCATGTTGATCCGCGACAGGAAGTTGCCGCCGAGCACCTCGTTGGCGGCGTTGAGCGTCAGCACGTCCTCGGTGCCCCGGACCGGCAGGACGGCGCCCGCCAGGATCAGCGACTGCGGCGATTGCGGCCGGTTGACCAGCACGATGCGCGGCCTCGGCGCCGGCGGAGTTGCCGCGAAGTTCTTGGTCCCCTTGGGCGCGGCCGGAGCGGTCCAGTTGCCGAACCGGGCCTCGAGCATCGGCACCAGATCGGCGAGCGGGATGTCGCCAACGGCGAAGATGGTCGCATTGTCGGGCCGGATCCAGCTCTGGTGGAAGCGCATGAGGTCGTCCCGGGTGAGCCGGGCGACCGCCGCCTTGTCGCCGCTGCCGCTCGACGGCCGGCCGTAGGGGTGGCCGGCTCCGAACAGCAAGGGCGGCAGCACGCGCGCCCCAAGCCCGCTCGGCTCGGTCAGCTCCTGGTCGATCGCCGAGAGCTGCTGCGCCCGAAGCCGCTCGACCTCGCCCGGCTCGAACGCCGGATTGCGGACGATGTCGGCGAGAAGATCGAGCGACGGTCCGAGATTGGGGGTCAGCGCCGCCAGGGTGACGGCGGTGCGGTCCAGCGACGTGTCGGGACCGATGACGGCCCCGAGCCGCTCCTGCTCCTCGGCGATCTGGATCGAGTTGCGGCTGGTCGTGCCCTCGTCCATCAAGCTGAGCATCAGCGACTGGGTGCCGAGCGCGTCGGCCGGATCGGCGGCGACCCCAGCATCGAACTCGACCGCGATCCGAACCACCGGGACGACCTCGCGGCGGGCGTAGACGACCGGGATCCCGTTCGACAGCCGAGCGCGCTCGATGTCGGGGAAATCGAGGTTGGAGACGTCGCCCACCGGCGGCAGCGGCCGCTTCTGGAAGGCGCGCGGCTCCGGCGCGTTCTCGGCCGGCGCCGCGTAGGGAAGCGGCGCCAGCGGCTTCTCGCCCGGCTCCGGCTGGCGGTAGTAACGCGGCCGCTGGCTGGCGGCGCCGCCGCTCCGCGACCCCTTGGCTTCCTCATAGGCCTTGCGCTCGCCCGGCTCGACTCGAAGCGCGTAGACCGGCCGGGTCAGCCACTTCTGCATGGCCGCCTTCACGCTCGCCGGCGTGACCCGGCCGTAGGCGAGGAGCTGCTTCTTGTAGAATTCGGGATCGTTCGCGTAGAGCGTGCCTTCGGCGAGCGCGACCGCCTTGCCGCCGAAGCCGCCGACCTGCTCGAGCCCGCGGATCCGGCCGGCGACGTCGGACATGACGACCCGCTGGACTTCATCCTCGGTCGGCCCGTTGGCGATCAGGTCCGCAACGATCTGGTCGAGACGGGTCGACACGACATCCGGATTGATCCCCGGCTTGACGTCGACCTGGATCTCGAACTGGCTGACCCGGTGGAAGGGCAGGATATAGGCGCGCACGCCCACCGCCGTCTGGTCCTTGCGGACCAGCTCGTTGTCGAGGCGCGAGCTGGCGAGGCCGCCGAGCACGCCGGCGGCGACGTCGAGCTGAACGGCGGCATCGTCGAGCATGCCGGGCACCGCCCAGTTGCGATAGAGGCGGGTGTTGGCGACTCGGTCGGTCATCACCTCGACCTTGGGCGCGGCCAGCGTCGGCACGTCCGCCTTGGCGGGGTTGTTGACCGGGCCCCTGGGAATATCGCCGAAATGCTTCTGGACGAGCGGCCGGGCCTCGGCGGCCGAGACGTCGCCGGCGAGGACGAGGACCGCGTTGTTGGGGCCGTATTTGGAGCGGAACCAGTTCTTCACGTCCTCCAGAGTCGCCGCGTCGAGGTCCGCCATCGAGCCGATCGTCGAGTGGCGGTAGGGATGGCCCTCGGGATAGAGCGCCTCGAGCTGGGCATATTCGACGAGACCGTAAGGCTCGTTGTCGCCCTGCCTCTTCTCGTTCTGGACGACCCCGATCTGGTTGGTCAGCTTCTCCTGGGTCACCGCTCCGAGCAGGTGCCCCATGCGGTCGGCTTCGAGGAACAGGCCGCGCTCCAGCGCCGGCTTGGGCACGGTCTGGAAATAATTGGTCCGGTCGAACCAGGTCGTGCCGTTGAAGTCGGTGGCGCCGATTTCGCGCAACGGCTCGAAATAGTCGCCGGGCGCGTTTTCGGAGCCGTTGAACATCAGATGCTCGAACAGATGGGCGAAGCCGGTCCGGCCCTTGGGCTCGTCCTTGGACCCGACATTGTACCAGATGGAGATGGCGACGACGGGCGCCTTGCGGTCCTCGTGGACGACGACCCGAAGGCCGTTGTCGAGGGTGAATTGCTCGTAGGGAATGTCGATCTGGCGGACCAGCTGGGCGACCGGCGCGGGGCCGGCGGCCGCGGCGGGCGCGGCTTCGGACATCGCGGCGGCGGCCGGAGCGTCGGAGGCGCTGGCGACCTCGTCCGAGGTCGTCGAGGCGCAGCCGGCGACGGCAAAGGCGGAAAAGAGCGCAAAGGGCAGCAACAGGCGGCGCATTCGGAAAATCCTTTCCCGACTCATATATTTGGCCGGCACCATAGCGGCCCGCCGACGCCGTGCAATATGCGGCGATTGCTCGACATGGCTTCGTCACTCCGCCCGTCCGTCATCCCGGCGAAAGCCGGGATCTGGTGGAGACCCGCCGAGTCTTCTCGACCCGAGGTCCCGGCTTTCGCCGGGATGACGGCGGGGACGGTTGAGGGCTTTTGACGCGGCGCCGATCTGCTGTAGGGAGCGGCCAACCCAAGCCCCCAGGATTCTCCATGCGCTTCAACAGCTTCTGCCTCGCCCTCGCCGCACTTGGCCTCGCCTCCCCGCTTCCGGCCCAGTCGGTCGCGACGCCGCCCCTGTTCACCCCGGACAGCTTCCGAAGCCACGTCGCCTTCCTCGCGGACGACCGGCTCGAGGGACGGGACGCCGGCACCCGCGGCTACGACCTGGCGGCGCTGTACGTGGCCAGCCGCTTCGAGGCGCTGGGACTGAAGCCCGCCAAGGCCGAAGGGTGGTACCAGCAGGTACCTTTCCTCGAATTTCGCCACAGCGGCGAGCCCGCCTCGCTGACCATCGGCGGCCGGCGCTTCGTCCACGGACAGGAGGTGACGCTCTCGCCCTCCCCCGAGGCGGAACGCGTCGCTCTCGAGGCGCCGGTCGTCTTCGCCGGCTACGGCCTCGAAGCGCCGGAAATCGGCATCGACGATTATAAGGGCCTCGACGTCCGCGGAAAGGTGGTGGTCGTGCTCAACGGATTTCCGAAGGGCATGAAGAGCGACGTCGGCGCCCATCTCAATTCGGACAAGCGGCGGGTCGCGTCCCGGCACGGCGCGGTCGGCCTGGTCACGATACGGACTTTGTCAGAGTCCAAGCGGCGCCCCTGGGCGCGGATGCAGGAGACCGCGAACGAGCCCGGCATCGGCTGGACCGGCGCGGACGGGCGGGCCTATACGCCGGCGCCGAACCTGCGCTTCCGCGCGACGCTCGATTCGCCCGCCGCCGAAGCGCTCTTCGCCGGCGCGCGGACTCCGCTCAGCCGAATCCTTGCCCAGGCCGAGCGCAACGGCGGGCGGCCGAAGGGCTTCGCGCTGAAGCAGAGGCTCTCAGTCAGCCAGCAGAGCAGCCTTCGGAAATTCACCAGCCCGAATGTGCTGGCCGTGCTGCCGGGATCGGACCCGGCGCTGGCCGGAGAATATGTGCTGCTCATGGCCCATCTCGACCATGAAGGGATCAAGGCGCAGGGCGAGGGCGACCGAATCTACAACGGCGCGATGGACAATGCGGTCGGCATCGCGACCATGATCGAGGTCGCCCGGGCGATGGCAACCTCGCCCGACCGGCCGAAGCGCTCGATCCTGTTCGCCGCCGTCACCGCCGAGGAGGACGGACTGCTCGGCTCCCAATATCTCGCCCGCCATCCGCTCGCGGGCGGAAAGGTCGCCGCCGTCGTCAACCTCGACATGCCGGTCCTGCTCTACGATTTCACCGACGTCATCGCGTTCGGCGCCGAGCATTCGACCATGGGGGAAGCGGTGGCTCGAGCCGGCCGCTCCATGGGCGTAGCGCTCGCCGAGGACCCGCTGCCGACCGAGGGCCTCTTCACCCGCTCGGACCATTACCGCTTCGTCCAGGAGGGCGTTCCGTCGGTCTTCCTGATGACCGGGTTCGCCAACGGAGGCCGCGAGAAGTTCACCGACTTCCTCGCCACCCACTATCACAAGCCGAGCGACCAGCTCAGCCTGCCGATCGACTGGCGGGCCGGAGCGAAGTTCGTCCGGATCAATTACGAGATCGCCCGCGAGATCGCCGACGCCCCGCAGGCGCCGCGCTGGTACGCCGACAGCTTCTTCGGGAAGGTGCTGGCGCCCGGACAGGAGAAGGCGACGCGGTAATCTTCGAGGGGACGGCAAACCGGAGTTTGCCGCCCTGCACATTCTGAGGCATTGCGATGTTCCGAGACTTGGTCGGAGCGCCGCGAACTCATGTCCAACTTCGCTGAACAATCCGAGATCATAACGCGCGAGGAGGCTCCCGCGGCGTTCGTGCGCGACACGCTGGAGCGACGCGTGTTCCGCGCCACGGCGGTGGTGATCGCCACCCTCGCCGCTGCCTACGTCCTGTGGGTGCTGGTCGACCTGTTGCTGCTGCTCTTCGCATGCTCGCTGGTTTCGCTGATCCTGCTGACCATCACCAACAAGCTGCGCCAGACGACGCGCCTGCCCTTCGCGGTGGCGCTGGGGATTAGTGTTCTGGGGCTGCTGGCGCTGCTCGGCGGCGCCTTCGCCTTTTTCGGCGCGACGCTGCAGGCGGAGTTTTCGGAGCTCGCCACCCGCCTCCCCGCCGCCTGGGCGGACGTCCAGGCGCGGCTCGCCGGATCCCGGATAGGTGCCGCGATCATCGAACGCGCCCAGGGTGTGGCGCCGAGCGGCCAGGCGATCGTCAACGGCGTGACGACCGCGCTGGCTGCGGTCGGAGGGGCCATTTCCGGCCTTGCCATCGTCCTGGTCGGAGGCCTCTATCTTGCCGCCCAGCCGACGCTCTACGCCGGAGGCCTGCTTCGGCTCATCCCGACACGGGCGCGCGGCCCCGCGGCCGAGACGCTGGACGCAATCACCGTCTCGCTCGGCAACTGGCTAAAGGGCCAGGCGCTCGGCATGGTATTCGTCGGCGTCGCCACCGGTCTCGGCCTGTGGCTGGTCGGCGTGCCCGCCGCCTGGGCGATCGGCCTGGTCGCCGGCCTGGCCGAATTCGTGCCTTATCTCGGCATCCTCGTCGCCGGTATCCCGGCCATCGTGCTCGGCTTCGGCCAGGGCACCGACACCGGCCTCTGGACGATCGGCGTGCTGATCGCGGTGCAACAAATCCAAGGCAACCTCGTCATGCCGCTTCTCCAGAACAAGATGGTCGACCTGCCGCCGGCGGTGACGATCTTCGGCATTATCGCCGCCGGCATATTGTTCGGCGTTGCGGGGGTGCTGCTCGCCACGCCACTGACCATCGTCGTGCTGGTGCTGATCCGGCGCCTCTATCTTGAAGAGGATAAGCACGAGGTGCTGGAGAGCGGCGATGCGCCGAACCCGCCGCCGCCGCCGATCAGTGCGGAGGGGGAGGCCCTTGTGTTGCCCTAATGCAACACTACATCCGTTCCCGAAAGGAGAGGCTCAGAGATGAACCTTGAGAAATTTACGGATCGGGCGCGCGGCTTCCTGCAGTCGGCGCAGACCGTCGCGCTGAGGATGAACCATCAGCGGATCACGCCCGCCCACGTCCTGAAGGCTCTGCTCGAGGACGAGCAGGGCATGGCGGCGGGCCTGATCGCCCGCGCCGGCGGCAGCGCCGATGCGGCTCGGCGGGAGACGGACGAAGCGCTGGCGAAGATCCCCGTCGTCTCCGGCAGCGGCGCGAATTCGACGCCGGGTCTCGACGCGGAGACGCTTCGGGTGCTCGACCAGGCCGTGCAGGTCGCCCAGAAAGCGGGCGACAGCTACGTCACCGTCGAGCGGATGCTCCTGGCGCTGGTGCTGGCGACGACGACGGACGCGGGCAAGGCGCTTGCCGATGCCGGGGTGAAGGCCGAGGCGCTCAACGCCGCGATCAACGAGCTTCGCGGCGGACGCACCGCCGACACCCAGTCGGCCGAGGACCGCTACGACGCGCTCAAGAAGTTCGCGCGCGACCTCACCCAGGCGGCGCGCGACGGCAAGCTCGATCCGGTGATCGGCCGCGACGAGGAAATCCGGAGGACGATCCAGATCCTCGCCCGCCGCACCAAGAACAATCCCGTGCTGATCGGCGACCCCGGCGTCGGCAAGACTGCGATCGCCGAGGGGCTGGCGCTGCGCATCGCCAATGGCGACGTTCCCGACAGCCTCAAGGACCGCAAGCTGATGTCGCTCGACATGGGCTCGATGATCGCCGGCGCGAAATATCGCGGCGAGTTCGAGGAGCGGCTCAAGGGCGTGCTCGACGAGGTCAAGTCGGCGGCCGGCGAGATCATCCTGTTCATCGACGAGATGCACACGCTGGTCGGTGCCGGCAAGGGCGAG
>DASWLY010000189.1:0-8660 GCA_036400035.1 Allosphingosinicella sp. | reverse complement strand
AGACCAGCCGCGACATGCTTCTGTGGCCGGGCGTGTGCATCGTCCACGAGGCCTTTTCGGAAACCGAGCTCCTGAAGCTCAAGGCGCAGCATCCCGGCGCCGCGGTGCTCGCGCACCCTGAGTGCCCGCCGCAGATCCTCGATCATGCCGACCATGTCGGATCGACCAAGGCGATCCTGGACTACGCGCTCTCTTCGCCGTCGGAGGTGATGATCGTCGCCACCGAGCCTCACATCATGCACCAGATGGAGAAAGCGGCGCCGCACAAGACCTTCATCGGAGCGCCGGGCGCGGACGGCAACTGCAACTGCAACATGTGCCCCTACATGGCCCTCAACACGATGGAGAAGCTCTACGTCGCGCTTCGCGACCTCGAGCCGCGGATCGAGATGGACGAGGACCTGCGGCTCGACGCCAAGAAGTCGCTCGACCGGATGCTTGAGATGGCCGGGCGGACGGTGGGGCAGGGCGACGTGGGGCGGCCGGTTTTCGTCGGCGATTGATCCGTCGCCCCAGCGAAGGCTGGGGCCCCGGCGGGTGAAGGACGCGGCGGCCTTTCGCCCCCCGGGATGCCAGCCTTCGCTGGCATGACGGAAGGCGACGCGCTAATTGCCACTCGAACCGATCCGGAGACCGCCCTTGCATCGCTTCCTCCTCTCCGCCGCGTCCCTGCTCCTCCTCGCCGCCGCGGCGCCCGCCTCGAGCGACGATCCCTATCTGTGGCTCGAGGAGGTGGAGGGGAAGCGCGCCCTCACGCAGGTGAAGGAATGGAACGCGTCCACCGAGGCGCTTCTCACCCGCGACCCGAAGTTCGAAAGCTACCGCCAGCGCGCGCTCGCCATCCTCGACGACGAGGACCAGATCGCCGCGCCGGACCAGATCATGGGGGACAAGGTCGCCAATCTGTGGCGCGACGCGAAGAACCCGCGCGGCCTGTGGCGGATCTCGCCGCTCGCCGCCTATCGGGCCGGCAAGCCGCAATGGCGCACCGCGATCGACGTCGACGCCCTGGGCAAGGCGGAGGGCAAGAGCTGGGTCTGGCACGGCGCCAACTGCCTCGCGCCCGACTATCGCCGCTGCCTCGTCTCCGTGAGCCCGGGCGGAACCGACGCCGACGTGGTTCGCGAGTTCGACCTCGGCACCGGCCGGTTCGTCGAAGGCGGCTTCCTGATCCCCGAAGCCAAGAGCAGCGTCGCCTGGGTGGATTCCGACACCCTGATCGTCGGCACCAATTACGGGGAAGGCTCGCTGACCAAATCGGGCTATCCCCGGATCCTCAAATTGTGGAAGCGCGGCACTCCGCTGGCCTCGGCCCGCACCCTGTTCACGGGCGAGGCCGGCGACGTCGGGGCGGACCCGATCGCTATCCAGAGCTCGACCCGGCGCTGGGTGTTCGTCGATCGCGGCAAGACCTTCTGGACCAACGAGCGCCATCTTCTGACCCCGGCCGGCGGCCTGGTCCCGGTGCCGCTGCCCGCCGACGCCGAGCTGGAGGACGTGATCGGCGACCAGCTCATCGCCAAGCTGCAGAGCCCGCTCGGCGCTTTCCGCGCCGGCACCCTCGTCTCCTATTCGCTTCGCGACATCCTCGCCCGAGGCCATGCCGAGCCGCGGCTGGTGATGGCGCCGACGGCCAGGCAGGCGATCGAGGAGGTTTCGGCCTCCGACAACGTCCTTTGGGTCAAGGCGCTGGACGACGTCTCGGGCAAGCTGTTCGCGCTGACGCCCACGAAGCGCGGCGGCTGGGCCTCCAAGGCGATCACGCTTCCGGCGAACAGCACCGTCCATCTGCTCACCGTGGGCGGCAAGCCGGACCTCGCCTTCGCGACGGTCGAAGGCATGCTGACTCCGCCCGCGCTCTACGCGGTTCAGCGCTCCGGCCGCCCGGAGCTGGTCCAGCGCCTGCCCGCGAAGTTCGACGCCGCCACCCGCACCGTCGAGCAGCGCTTCGCAACCTCGAAGGACGGTACCCGGGTCCCCTATTTCCTCGTCCGCGGCAAAGGAAAGTCGGGCCCGGTCCCGACCCTGATCCACGCTTATGGCGGCTTCCGCGCCGCCCAGACCCCCGGCTACCTCACCGGCCAGCCTTACCGGGCCGGGCCGCTCGGCATGTTCTGGACGGAGGAGGGCAATGCCTATGTCCTCGCCAACATCCGCGGCGGCGGCGAGTACGGACCCGAATGGCACAAGTCGGTGCTCCGCGAGAACCGGCAGAAGAGCTTCGACGATCTCCATGCCGTCGCCGAGGATCTGATCCGCACCGGAGTCACCGCCAAGGGCAAGATCGGCATTTCCGGACGCTCCAACGGCGGAGTGCTGGTCGGAGCGGCGATGAACCAGCGGCCGGACCTCTATTCGGCGGTGATCAACGGCTCGCCTTTGCTCGACATGAAGCGCTATTCGCATCTGCTGGCGGGCGCGTCGTGGATCGACGAATATGGCGATCCGGACAAGCCGGCGGACTGGGCCTTCCTGTCGCGCTATTCGCCCTACCAGAACCTCAAGAAGGGCGTCCGCTACCCGGCGGTCTTCTTCTACAGCTCGACCAAGGACGACCGGGTCCATCCCGGCCACGCCCGGAAGATGGCGGCGCGCCTGGAGGAATATGGCAACCGCTTCTACTTCCACGAATATCTGGAGGGCGGCCACAGCGTCGGCGCCGACAATGCCGAGGATGCCAAGCGGGCGGCCTTGCTGATGGCGTATCTGAGGCGGGAGCTGGCCGGGGTCGGGCGGTAACGCCTTCATTCCTCCCCTGCATTTGCAGGGGAGGGGGACCATGCGAAGCATGGTGGAGGGGCCTTACGGAGTCCAAAGAGCCCCTCCACCGCGCTTCGCGCGGTCCCCCTCCCCTGGGAATCCGGGGGAGGAACCAGGCTAAGGAAAGCGAATGACCTTCTCCCTCCCCGGCTTCGACCTCGACGCCTTCGTCCGCTCGACGCTGGCCGAGGATCTCGGCGACGCGGGCGACATCACCTCCGAGGCGGTGATCCCCGCCGATGCGCGCTTCGCCGGCGTGATGGACAGCCGCGAGGGGATCGTGGTTGCCGGCCTGCCCATTGCCGAAGCCTTCTTCCGAACGCTCGATCCCGAGGTGGAGATCGAGCGGCTCGCCGGGGAGGGCGGGGCCGTCGCGGCGGGCACCGACCTGCTTCGGCTTCGCGGCAAGGCGCGCGCGCTTCTCACCGCCGAGCGCTCGGCGCTCAACATCGTCCAGCATCTGTCCGGCATCGCGACCCTGACCCGCCGCTATGCCGACGCGATCGCCGGCACCGGGGCGATCCTGCTCGACACCCGCAAGACCATCCCCGGGCTTCGCCTTGTGGAGAAATACGCCACCCGCATGGGCGGCGCGCAGAACCACCGGATGGGCCTGTGGGATGCGGCGATGATCAAGGACAATCATGTCGCGGTGGCGGGCGGGGTCGCCGAGGCGGTGCGGCGGGCGGCGCGGGCCGGGATCGGGAGGATCATCGTCGAGGTCGACCGGCTCGACCAGATCGGGCCAGCGCTCGAGGCCGGCGCTACCCACCTGCTGCTCGACAACATGGACGTTCCGGTGCTTCGCGAGGCGGTGGCGCTTGTCGACGGCAGGGTCCCGACGGAGGCGAGCGGCGGAGTCACCCTGGAGACGATCCGGGGCAAGGCGGAAACCGGCGTCACCTACGTCTCGGTGGGCCGGATCACCCAGTCCGCTCCGGCCGCGGACATCGGCCTGGATTTCGCGGCGGCGTGAAATCGCAATTTCGGAGCTTTCGCCGAAGGGCGGGATTCCATTAAGTGAGCCGGGCAAACAGGGGGAGACGGAAAAATGCGGCCGCCATCGATCGTCAATTTCACTCGAGTCGTTCTGCTTTCGCTGGCGATCGGAATCCTCGCCACGTTCCTGTCCTGGGAAAAGGTCGAGGAAGCCGTCGCCGCCACCGGAACGGGCATGGGGACGGGTACGATCCTGGGCATACAGGGCGTCATGCTCGTCCTCTATCTGGTGCTGATCTGGTTCATCCACGCGCACGGCAGCCCGGTGGCCAAATGGATCTACGTCGTCGTGGCCGTTCTCGGGCTGATCTCCGGTTTGGCAAGCTTTGGCCAGACGATGTCCTACGGCACCGTCCCGGCGGTGCTGGCGGCGATCCAGATCATCCTGTCGGCGATCTCGCTCTGGCTGCTGTTCCGGCCGGATTCGAAGGCGTGGTTCTCCGAAGGGCGGTCGGACCCGGGCGCGGTGCGCTAGTCTGGCGGGCCGCCCGAGCCATCGTGGCTCAGCGGCGGCCCACCACCTCGCCCTCGACGATCATCGTCTCGGGGTGGTGCTTGTCGAGCCAGCGCTTGACGATGCGCAGGTTGCGGGTGTTCGATTTGAAGAAGAAATCCGGGATGGCGCCGACGAAGGGGATGGCGCCGAGCAGGAAATCCACGCCGATATTGCCGCCCATCCGCGCCAGGTGCCATTTGGGCATTCCCAGGTTGCGCGCTTCCCAGGCGAGCCAGCTTCCCATTGCCGCGGCGATCAGGCTTCCGCCGACCGGGATCAGATCGAAGACGACGTCGAGGCCGAACTGACGTTTGGTGCCCGGCAGGGTGAACATGCGTTCGAGCAATCCCTCCATCGCCTCGATCCGGCGGCGGACGGACGCCGGATCGCGGCCGACGGGGAGGCGCTGCGCGAGCGCGTCGAACTGGTCCTGCGGGCTCGGCATCGCTTTCTCCTGTTCCGTCATTGCGAGGAGCGAAGGGACGAAGCAATCCAGTCTGCGTCGGAGGCTTCACCGGATTGCTTCGCTTCGCTCGCAATGACGAGTTTTCCTAGGGTTGCTGGCGGATCAGCTCGCCGATCGGATGGCGGCCGAAGCTGTTGGGACGAAAGCCGGTAAGGCGGGGTGCCACCAGCGACCAGCGCACCGGCGCGGTCAGCGGTATGAACGGCCCGAGGCCGGCAAGTATCCGGTCGGCATTGGCGAGCAGGCCCCGGCGGGCGGCGATGTCGGGGGCGATTCGCGCCGCCGCCATCATCTCGTCGGCGGCCGGATCGCAGATCCGGCTCACCTCGCAGGAGAAATGGCGCAGATACCAGCTGGCGAGGCCGGCCGGCGCCACCTCGTCGAGGAGGCGAAGGTCGGCGGGCGCCGCGGCCGGCACACGGACCGCCTCGACCCCGACCGCCGCCCAGTCGCGCCGAAGCCGGGCGAAGAGCGGCCGGTAGCCGAGCGCCTCGGGCAAAGCGACCCGGACGGTGAGGCGGCCGCCTTCGCCGGCGTCGCGAAGCAGCGCCGCCGCGCGCGCCTGCCGGGCCGGAAACGGGTCGCGGATCCAGGCCGGGGCCGAGACCTGCCCGAGCCCCTCGATGCCCGGGGGAAGAAGCGACTCCCGGGCCAGCAGCCCCGGCACGCCGAGCGCGGCGGCGAGCGCGGGCCGGTCGATCGCCATCGCCAGCCCCTGGCGAACCTCCAGCCGCTGGAACGGGCCTTGCGGAGCGGTGAAGGCGAGGCCGAACAGGCCGTTCACCGGATCGAAGCGCAGCTGAGCCGCCGGCGCTCCAACCGCCCGCGCCAGCGGCAGATCGCCCAGCGTGCCGCCCAGCACCAGATCGGCCTTGCCCTCGTCGAAACGCGCCGCGGCCGCGGCCGCCCGCTCGCCGCGCAGAAGCAGCGGCGGCGGCGAGGCCTCCTCCTCCTCCCGGTCGTCGCCGAGAGGGACGAGCTCGACCGATCCGTCCAGCCGAGGCTCGGCGCGATAGGGGCCGGAGCCTTCGCCGCCGAGAAGGATCGACATTTCGGGCTGGGCGAGCAGCTGGAGGAAGTTGGGCCGGGGGGATTTGAGGCTGATCTCCAGCACATCGTCGGTCATCGCGACCATCTCGTCGATTGCGCCAAGGATCGGCTTCAGCGGGTTTCGGCTCTGCGGGGCCACGGCGGCGCGGAGCTGGGTGACGACCTGCCGGGCGGTGATCCGGCCGCCGCTCCAGTCCGCCTTGCCGAGGCGGAAGGTGTAGCGCAGGCCGTCGTCGGAGACGATCCAGCGCTGGGCCAGAGCCGGCTCGATCTCGCCGCCGGCATCGAACCGCACCAAGCCCTGGGCGGTGGTTTCCAGAAGCACGGCGGAAGGGGGCGACAGCGGCTCGCGGTTCGGGTTGACCAGGCGCGGCCCGCCGCCGATCGCGCTGACGGCAATCGGGCCGCTCCCCTTGTCCCCGCACGCGGCGAGGAGCAGGGCCGCGGCGAGCAGCCGCGGGCGCGGGAAGGGCCGAGTCACCATTCCCGACAGCGATAGCCCAGGTCGCCTCCACCGTCATCCCGGGAGGGACCCCATCGAAGTAGTACTTCGATGGGAATCCGAAAGCCGGGACCTCGGCGAGAAATGGCACCTTCGCCCTTCACCCACTGGGGTCCCGGCTTTGGCCGTGATGACGGCAAGTCCTTTTACCGCCCCTTCATCTTTGGCCCCCTAGGGTCGGGCGCTGCACAGGATCCGAGAGCTATGAACCCCGAGGGAAGCGAAGGCGGCCAGTACAAGCCGCGCAAATCGGGTCGGACCAGGGTGACCGGACGAACCCGGTTGCGCGCCCAGAGCTGGTACAGCGTCGAGGTCACCGTCTGCGACGTCTCGACCACGGGCTTCAATGCCAAATGTCCCGAACGGGTGCTGATCGGCAGCTACGTTTCGCTCGATGTCCCGGGTATCGGACCCGTGAACGCGCAGGTGCGCTGGCAGCTGGGCGAACGGATGGGCGGCCAGTTCCTCGACCCGATCAGCCTCCACCGCTGCGAATGGACCGCGGTCCCGGCGGAGCCGCCGAAGGAAGCCGCCTGACCGGGAGCCCCGGCTGGTGCGGACGGCGGACTCGAACCCGCACAGGGGGCGACGCCGCGACCTTCCGGCCGTCACTCATGCCGGCACTTCGCATAAGCCGCGGCGGCGGCGGTCACGTCCGCGCCCGTTTCGCCGGTCCGCCTTCGGCCATGACCTTCTCCAGCCAGGCGCGGAAAAAAGACACCCTGGGGTAGAATTCCTTGACGCCGTACTGGCCCCTCTTGAGGCCGTTCCTTTCCTGCCCGGAAGATACTCCGGCGACGCAGAGCCTCCCCTTGTGCTGCAGAAACGCCGGGCCGCCGCTGTCGCCGGATCCCGAAATGCCTTCAAGGGGCGTGACGCCCGGTTGCGCCGGACCCGCGAACGTCCACGCAAGTTGCATTCCCGATTTTTCGACCGAGCCGATGCGGATGGTCGCGCCGCGGATCTTGCCGTCGAGCTTCCTCGCTCCGGTGACGCCGTCTCCCGTACCCCCGGTGCCGACAACAACGGCCGTCCGGCCAACCTCGTCCTTGTTGGGATACAGGCATGCCGGCTTGGCGCCCGGCACCGGCTCGGCGAGCTTGATCAGGGCGATATCCTCGGGGGAGTCGGGCCCTTTCCAGGCGGGATGCAGGTGGACGGCTTCGACGGGATACCAGATGCCGTTGATCGACAGCTTGGCCGGCTTTGCCGCATCGGCCTCGCCGGGCTTCGGCAGGGTTGCGGCGACATGGGCAGCCGTCAGGACCCATTGCGGCGCGACCAGGGTGCCGTTGCCGTTGCCGAGCATCGGGCCGCCGCCTTCGCCGGGGACGATGCCTTCGACCATCGTGTGGCGGTATTTTTCACCAAGTTCGCGATATCTGAAGTCGGACACGTCGTGGCGCTTGATGATGGCCGATGCGGAGACGGAGGTGACAAGGGCGCAAAGGCCGAACAGGAGCGCGACCGTCGGACGACGGCGGGATGCCGCTGCAGAGGCAGTTCGGCGCGGGGAGAGTATCGGGGACATGGGCACCTCTTCAGGAGCCCCGACTCGCGTTTCTCACCGTGGCACTTGGTGTCGCGAGATCGGGCCTGGCTATGGCGGGGTGCCTCCCGCCGACTATCATCATAAGCTATCCAGCTTGGAGAAATCGTTCAAGCCCGTTAGCGAGCCGTACCGGTGGCAGCCTGAAAAAGGTGCGGGGACTCGTTGGGAGCGCCGCAGCCTCCGCTCTGGTAAACAGTCTTGGCTTTGCCGGTATGCCTGATCATGATCCCGTCACCGCCGGGGTCGGGGCGGGAGGCAGACGGAAAGAGCGGAGCTGCACGAATCACGCAGGCCTCGAAACGGCGTAGGACCGCGGGAAATGAGTGGTGCGGACGGCGGGACTCGAACCCGCACGCCCCGAGGGGCAGGAGATTTTAAGTCTCCGGCGTCTACCGGTTCCGCCACGTCCGCACTTGGACAGCCATAACGTCATTCCCGCCGAAGCGGGAATCCCCTTGGTGCGGTTCTTTCAAGAGACGAAGGCCGATTCCCGCTTCCGCGAGGATGACGGTGAAGCGCTCAGACGTTCAGGCGCTCGCGCATTTCCTTGCCGGGCTTGAAATAGGGCACGCGCTTGGCATCGACGTCGACGGCGTCGCCGGTGCGCGGGTTGCGGCCCTTGCGGGCGTCGCGCTCGCGGGTCGAAAAGGCGCCGAAGCCGCGAAGCTCGACCCGGCCGCCCTGCTGGAGCTGGTCGGTGATCGAATCGTAAAAGGCGGTAACCACCCGCTCGATCTCCTTGCCGGTGAGATCCGGATGATCATCGCAAAGCATCTGCACGAGCTCGGAACGGATCACAGCTTGCCCCCAACTTGAGAAAAACAGCCAAAACGGT
>DASWLY010000188.1:0-3265 GCA_036400035.1 Allosphingosinicella sp. | reverse complement strand
ATTCCGGCAGAGAGGTACTTCTCGGCCAATACGCCGACATCAAACGCCGCGAGGAAGAATCTAGGCGCAACATTGCTTCACAGCGCCCGCCGGCGTTTGACCCTGATTTAGACGACGACGTTCCATTCTGAACGCCACCCTTACTCATCGGTGTGCAGACGAAGCACGTCATCTCCCAGCACCTCGAAGCAGCCTCGCTCCATGCTCCGCGCCTCATAGAGCTGATGGTCGCGGATGACGGCTAGCTTGTTTTGTAGCGCCTCTAAATCCGGCGCTGGCGTAAGAACGAGCGCAACCGCCGCCTCCTGCATCGGGCAGTGCAGCGATTCCAGTAGAGGTTTTCGGCTCGGGTCATGCGGGCGAAGGCGGCTTTGCGGTCGGTGCCGGGGTCGGCCATTTCGCTGTAGAAACGCTCGTTGGCGGCTCGGAACCAGCCGGTTTCCTCGGCCTTCTTCGCTTGGGCGGCAAGGCGGTGATAGCGGGCCAGGCGAGCATTCCAGATTTCTCGGGCAACAGTGCTGCTGGATTGCTTCGCTACGCTCGCAATGACGGAAGTGATGGGCAGCAAAGGGAATGCAGCCGCGGCGCCTAGGAGACGGCGGCGGCTGATGCTAGGCTGACGGGCAGCCATCATCACCTCCACTAAGGTGGTCGTTGGTCAGGGCCCGGGGGAAGTTGCCGCTTTCTCCTGGCCCGTCCGAATACATAGCGGGTTCGAATGGCTGGGTCAACTTCTGAATTCAAAAGCGCGAGGAATCGTCGGCCCGGTCAGAACGGGGAGATGGTGTCGACTCGCATCCAGCCCGAGCTGCTCGAGCGGATCGATGCCTGGCGCCGCGAGCAACCGGATCTGCCTTCGCGGCCGGAGGCGCTTCGGCGGCTGGCGGCGAAGGGGTTGGGGGGCGAATAGGATGGGAGGATTCCGACCTCTCGACTCCGGGGCCCGGGCCGCGCTGGGAGTGGTCGGGTTGATGCTGATCGTCGCGGGGGTCGCTTGCGGCCTGCTCTGGTTCGTCACGTACGGAGCCGGGCTCGTGGAGCCGGGGCGCCTGACCGGCCTTCGATCCATCCTCGTCACCTGTCAGGCGCTGTTCGGGCCTCTCCTCATCCTGACCGGGATCGTCAGCGTGCGATGCGACAGTTGGCGGCGGCTGTGGCTCGTCGGCGGGCTGGCCGCCGTGGCTGTCGCCACTCTGGCCTTGTGCCTCATCCTCCAAGCGTCCGTTGGCTAAGTGGAGGAGTCGCCATCCCTCGGTCGCCGCGCCCGTTTCGCACTGAGGTCGGTCGGAATCCTGCTAATCGGGGCCGGGCTGTTGTTCAGTCTCTTCTGGCTCATCACGGTCGGGGTCGGGCTCTCAGAGCCAGGGCACCTGACCGGTCTTCAGTCCCTGCTGGTCTTCCTTTGGGCGCTGTTCGGCCCTCTCTTAATACTGACGGGGATCGTCAGCCTGCGATGCGAAGCGCGGAATCGATTGTGGCTCGTCGGGGTGCTTGCCGTGGCGGCTGCGGCCACTCTGGCCTTGTCCTTCATCCTCTTACCCCTCGCGGATTAAGGGGTCGTCGAGCAGTTCACGTCATTCTTCAGCCTGATCCAGCTTCCGTAGCAGCTCGACCGGATCAATCCCCATCGCCCGGCACACCAGGACGAGGTCAGGTAGATCCAGCCGCCTTTGCGCCCGCTCATAATTGGACACGAAGCTCTGCGAACGACCGACGGCCTTGCCGAGCTGGGTCTGGTTCAGGCCGGCGGCTTCGCGGGCTTCGATGAGGAGCTGGCAGAGCTTGCGCTCCAGACGGTCGCGTTCGTCGTTGTAGCCCGCCATGGGCGACGACGTAGGGAGCGGGAAATTCTATTCAAACTTGGCATAGTTTCGGATCGATCGGGTGAGCCTACGTGTCCCTCCCCACCCGTCATTGCGAGGAGCGAAGCGACGCGGCAATCCAGCGGGCTCGGAGGCCGCACTGGATTGCTTCGTTTCGCTCGCAATGACGGCGGGCGGGGCTCACACCACCGGCGAGCCGATCTCCAGCGCCGCGGTGAGGTAGGAGCGGATTCGTTCGGCGGCGGGGGCGGTGAGGGCGACGAGGAGCTTGCGGCCGTCGCGCGGGTCCGGCGTCGTGGCGAAGAGTCCGGCTTCGACCAGTCGGCGGGTGGCCTGGAGGGCGGTGCTTTGGGGCACGCCGGCCGCGACCGAGAGGCCGGTCTGGTGGATCTGGCGGCCTTCCAGGCGGGCGGCGTAGAGCTCCAGCATCAGGCTCCATTCCGGGTCGCCGACATCGACGCCGAGGAAATCGCGGCGGAGCCAGCGGGCGGCGATGATCGTGCGGACGGTGCTTGCCGAGACTGGGATCGGCGCATCGGCCGGGCGCCTGAGCGGCGGATCCTCGGCCAGCGCCCAGTCGTGGAGCATTCGCGCCGTCTCCTCGAGGACGCGGCTGATCGCCAGCAGGCTCGCCTGCTCGGGCACATAGCTTTCCCGATCCTCGGTCACGTCTCGTCCATGCCCCACATGGCTGAAACCATCGGTTAGCGCATTATGCCAAGCTCGAATAGACGCTTTTCGATGATCGACAGGGGAATCTTCCGCGCTCCTTGCGGAAGGATGCCTCACGCCAAGCCGCCAAGCCGGGCCGATGTGACCATAGTCGATCGTTCCGGCGGCGGGGTGGGGGGGTGGTATTGGGCGAGCGCCGCGCCTGCCCGGCCCGGGCCCCCTAGTCCTTGCTCAGTGCGCCGGGCTTGTGGGCGGCGCGCTTGCCTTCGTCGGTTTCGACGATGAATTGCGGGTTTTCAGGGCTTGCGGCGACCTTGTGGCCCTTGATCCGGGTCGGCTCGGTCTGCTTGCTGACCACCTTGCCATGGGCTTCGCCGCCGTGGCTCTTCCAGCGCACCTTGTCGCCCTTCGAGAATGTGTCGGCCATGCTTTCGTCTCCTCGGGCTGCACAGCGCTCGGGCGGGGCGAGAGTTTCGAGGCGCCGGCTCCAGAGGCCGCCGGAGCGGCGCTTGAGGATGTTGCCTTCGGGCGTTGGGGCGGCAACACTGGTGGAAGCGACCGAGGGGGTGCCGTGGAGCGTCCGGGTTCGTCGAGGAGCGGGCATGGGCGTTTATCTGGTCACCTGGAAACTGAACTCGCAACTGGAGAGGGAAACGCTCGAGCTCGAGTCTCTCGGGTCTGCGCTGATAGCGCGGATTGAGGCTTATGATTACGCTCACGACGTGGAGTTCGAGTCCGTATACTTCGTCTCGACGCCTTTGCCGGCGGGG
>DASWLY010000187.1:0-11679 GCA_036400035.1 Allosphingosinicella sp. | reverse complement strand
GGAGAACGGGCCGAGATTCTACGGCCTGCCGCTCAACGAGGGGCGGGTGGTGCTGGAGCGATCGGAGGTGACGGTGCCCAAGTCGCTTCCGGCGGCTGGGACGAGCGTGGTTCCGTTCCACGCCGGCGAGACCCTGCGCTGGCGATTCGCGGGGGTGGGATAGATCACGACCCGCTTTGTTGTCTGCCGTCATTGCGAGCGAAGCGAAGCAATCCAGAACGCCTTCGAGTCCCTTCGAGTCCCGCTGGATTGCTTCCTCGCTTCGCTCCTCGCAATGACGGACGACAAGGACGATGCTCCGGCTGGCTCCCGATCTGGCGAAGCGAGACATAAAAAAGCCCGGCCGCCTTTGGGGCGGCCGGGCTTCTTTCGCCCCTCGGCAAAGGGTGCTTACTGGATCGGCTGCAGGTTCACCGCCGCGGTCTTGCCGCGCCGGTCGACCTCGAGCTCGAATTCGACCCGGTCGCCCTCGTTGAGGCTGACCAGGCCGGCGCGCTCGACCGCCGAGATGTGGACGAAGGCGTCGGGCTGGCCGTCGTCGCGGCTGATGAAGCCGAAGCCCTTCATCGCGTTGAAGAACTTGACCGTGCCCTGCGCCTTTTCGCCGGTCAGCTGGCGCTGCGGCCCGCCGCCGCCGCCGGGGCCCGCGCGGTCGCCATAGCCGCCGCCGCGCGGAGCGTCGCGATCCTCGCGGGGAGCCCGCTCCTGGACCGGCATCGGATCGCCGTCGATCTTGAGGTCCGTCGCCGAGACCCGGCCGCCGCGGTCGACGAGCGTGAACTCGAGCGGCTGGCCGTCGGCCAGGCCGGTAAGCCCCGCCTGCTCGACCGCCGAGATGTGCACGAACACGTCCTCGCCGCCATCGTCGCGGACGACGAAGCCGAAGCCCTTCTGGGCGTTGAAGAATTTGACGACGCCCTTGCCCTGGCCGACGACCTGGGGGGGCCTTCCGCCACCGCCGCCGCCGCCGCCGCGGAACCCGCCGCCGCCGCCGCCGCCGAAGCCGCCACCACCGCCGCCGCGGTAACCACCGCCGCCGCCGCCGCCGTAGCCGCCACCGCCGCCGCCGCCGAATCGGTCGCCGCCGCCGCCGCCGCGATAACCGCCGCCGCCGCCGCCCGACGCGCCGCCGAAGCCGCCGCCGCCGCGATCATCGAATCCGCTGAAATTCTCGTCACCGAAACCGTCGCGCTTGTCTCTGCCGCGCCCGCCGCGCTCACCGCGGCGCCCTCTATCGAAACCCATGCCCGTCTTTACTTTCCGCGCCCCTGTCTTCACGTGCAAACCACCGCGCGGGGCTGTCGCGCCAACGGTCTCGTGCACCCCCGAAATTGGCGCACCGCCGACTCATATAGCGCAAAAGCTTATCAGCCGCGAGCGCTTTTCCTCGCGCCCTCCCGATCAATGCTTTCGAGCGACCTTGTGATGCACGAAGACGATGATCGCGCCGAGCGCCAGCCCGAGCAATCCGGAGCCGGCGGCGCCGATCGTCCACTCGATGGCGCCTCCTATCGCGGGCACGGCATGGCCCGCCGCGGCGCCGGCGTCGTGGAGGGCGTGGGCGATTGCCGGGAAGCCGAAAACCTCCAGCCCGTGGACGATGATCCCGCCGCCGACCCAGATCATGGCGGCGATTCCGATCGTCGATAGCGCGGCCATCACCTTAGGCATGGCGAGCACCAGCCCCCGTCCCAGCGCCTTCGAACCCCGGTTGCGCCGCTCGGCCAGATGGAGGCCGATATCGTCCATCTTCACGATCAGCCCGACCATTCCGTAGACCCCGATCGTGATCGCCACCGCGACCACCGCCAGGATCAGGGCGCGGGTCCAGAAATTCTCGTCCGCGACCTCCGCCAGGGCGATCGCCATGATCTCGGCCGACAGGATGAAGTCGGTTCGGACGGCGCCGCTGACCATGTGGCTCTCGTGCTCGGCGCTGCTCAGCTCCGCGGCGTCCTCCGCCAGGCTGTGCTTGGGGCCGGCCACCGCCTCCCACACTTTTTCGGTGCCCTCGAAGCAGAGATAGGCCGCGCCGAGCATCAGCAGGGGCGTGACGGCCCAGGGCAGCAGGGCGCTCAGCGCCAGCGCGGCCGGAAGCAGGATGAGGAGCTTGTTCCTGAGCGACCCCTTGGCGATCCGGGCGATGATCGGAAGCTCGCGATCGGGAGTGAAGCCGGTGACGTAGCGCGGGGTCACCGCGGTGTCGTCGATCACCACGCCCGCCGCCTTCGCCCCGGCCCGGCCGGCGGCGGCGCCGACATCGTCGATGGAGGCGGCGGCCAGCTTGGCGATGGCGGCGACGTCGTCGAGCAGGGCGGCAAGACCGGAAGGCATGGGGGATGGGGCTCCTGCTTGTTCGCGCGCCCCTGTGGCGGCTGAGAGCGCCGCGATCAAGTGCGCGCGGCCGAGCCGTGGGTCATCCGTCATTGCGAGCGAAGCGAAGCAATCCAGCGGCACAGACGCCCGAAGGCTGGATTGCTTCGTCGCTACGCTCCTCGCAATGACGGTCCTAAGCCGCCAGCGATTGAGCGTTAAGCCGCTTGGGCCTATGCGGAGCCGATGAGCGTCATATTTCACGAAGAGGACCTGCCCGAGGGCGTCCTCGCCCCCGGCCCGGTTGCGGTCGACACCGAAGCCATGGGCCTGCTGCCGGGCCGCGACCGCCTGTGCCTCGTCCAGATCTCCGACGGCCGCGGCGACGAGCATCTCGTCCGCTTCGGCCCGGGCAGCGATTATTCCGCGCCCAACCTGAAGGCGGTTCTCGCGGACCCGGCCCGCCTCAAACTCTACCATTTCGCCCGCTTCGACCTCGCCATCATGCAGGCCTATCTCGGGGTCATGGCCGGTCCGGTCTATTGCACCAAGACCGCCTCGCGCCTGATCCGCACCTATACCGACCGGCACGGCCTCAAGGAGCTGATCAAGGAGCTGCTCCAGATCGACATCTCCAAGCAGCAGCAGACGTCGGACTGGGGCGCCCCCGATCTCAGCGACGCGCAGAAGGATTATGCCGCCTCGGACGTCCGCTACCTCCACCAGATGAAGGAGAAGCTCGACGAGCGGCTGGTGCGCGAAGGCCGGATGCCGCTCGCCCGGGCCTGCTTCGATTTCCTGCCGCACCGCGCCCTCCTCGACCTTGCCGGCTGGGCCGAGGTCGACATCTTCGCCCATGTCTGAGCTGGCCGAGAACCGGCGCCGGGCGAAGCGCGGCTGGGCGGCGCCGGGCGGCCTTCACGACTGGCTGGTGCGCCTCCTCAAGGTGGCGCTTCCGGCCGTCGTGGGGCTGCTCCTCGCCTATCTCCTCCTTTCGCCGCTCTCGAAGGAGAAGGAGATCAGCTTCCTGCTCGACAAGAACAAGGTCGACGTCGCGCGCGAGCGGCTGAAGACCCAGGCCGCCGAATATCGCGGCCTCGACGATCAGGGGCGCGCCTTTTCCATCCAGGCCGCGCAGGCGGTGCAGGCGAGCTCGAGCGTGCCCGTGGTCGACATCGGCGGAATGGCCGCTCGGATCCAGCTCAAGGACGGCCCCGCCACCATCACCGCCGACAAAGCGCGCTACAATATGGAGACCCAGAAGGTCGACGTGCTCGGCCCCATCCTGTTCACCGCCGCCGACGGCTACCGGCTTGAGACACGGGACGTCGCGCTCGACATGAACAGCCAGCGCGCCGTCAGCGGGGGCGGGGTGGAGGGCCGGATGCGGCTGGGCCGCTTCACGGCGCGGAACATGGAGGTCGATCTGCCCGGGCGGCGAGTCGTTCTGACCGGCCGCCCTCGCTTGCATATCGAGCAGGGGGCGCTCAAATGAAGGGGATGAAGCGCGTTGTGCCCGTCCTGCTGCTCGCCGCCTTGGGCTTCGGCCCGGCCTTTGGCCAGACCTCGGCCCTGAAGGGCCATAACAGCAACGCGCCGGTCGACGTCGCCGCCGATCGGATCGAGGTCCAGGATCGCGCCGACCGCGCCATCTTCTCGGGCAACGTCGTTGTCCGCCAAGCCGCGCTCACCCTCACCGCCGCCCGCATCACCGTCGCCTATTCGAGCGGCGGAGGAGTCGAGCTGCGCCGAATCGACGCGACCGGCGGAGTCACGGTCAAAAGCCCCTCGGAGACCGCTCGCGGCAATGTCGGGATCTACGATCTCGACCGGCGGATCGTCACCCTCATCGGCGATGTCAGCCTCGTCCAGCGGGACGCGAGGGTCAACGGCGGACGCCTCACCATCGACCTCGACAGCGGCCGGGCGGTAATGGACGGCGGCGGCCCGCCGGGCACGACGAGGCAGGGCGGCCGGGTCACCGGGACGTTCACGGTGCCGCAGAAGAAGGGCGGCTAGTCCCGTCATCGCGGAATTGCCGTCATCCCGGGAGGGACCCCATCAAAGTAGTACTTTGATGGGAACCCGAAAGCCGGGATCTCGGCGCGACCTGCGGGGCCTTTTCCTCGGCGAGGTCCCGGCTTTCGCCGGGATGACGAAAAAGGGGGCGCCGCTTTTTTCGTCCATGCAGGAAGCCTGCCAGTTGAGCCGTCAACCGGCATGGCCTAAGCCTTCGGGCGAGATGAACGAAGCCGCCGCCCTTCCCCGCGCCCGCGAGGCCGAGGTGTTCGCCGAGCTGGCGCGCGGGCTTTGCGTCGTCAGCCTGGCCAAATCCTACGATCGCAAGCGGGTTCTCAAGGACGTCTCCCTCCATGTCGACCGCGGCGAGGTGGTCGGCCTGCTCGGGCCCAACGGCGCCGGCAAGACGACCTGCTTCTATTCGGTGATGGGGCTGGTGAAGCCGGACAGCGGCCGGATCATGCTCGACGGCCAGGACATTACCGGCCTGCCCATGTACCGCCGCGCCGTGCTCGGCCTCGGCTATCTGCCGCAGGAGACGTCGATCTTCCGGGGCCTCACCGTCGCCCAGAACATCATGGCCGTGCTCGAGGTGGCCGAGCCGGACAAGAAGGTGCGGCGCGAGCGGCTGGAGCAGTTGCTCGGCGAGTTCCATATCGCCCATCTGCGCGACGCCCCCGCCATGGCGCTGTCCGGCGGCGAGCGGCGGCGCTGCGAGATCGCCCGGGCGCTCGCGGCGCACCCGTCGATCATGCTCCTCGACGAGCCGTTCGCCGGAATCGACCCCATTTCCATCTCGGATATCCGCGACCTCGTCATCGAGCTCAAGAAGCGCGACATCGGGGTCCTGATCACCGACCACAATGTCCGCGAGACGCTCGACATCGTCGACCGCGCCTGCATCATCTACGACGGACAGGTCCTCTTCGCCGGCAGCCCGGAAGAGCTGGTCGCCGACCCCGACGTCCGCCGCCTCTACCTCGGCGAGAGCTTCGAGCTTTAGCGATGGTTTGGAACCCTCGTCATTGCGAGGAGCGTAGCGACGAAGCAATCCAGTTGCGGCGTTGCTCCCGGGCTGGATTGCTTCGCTTCGCTCGCAATGACGGTGGAGGGCGGCGCTAATGTCCATCGCCCCGCGCCTCGATCTTCGGCAGAGCCAGTCGCTGGTGATGACTCCGCAGCTCCAGCAGGCGATCCGGCTGCTGGCCTTGTCCAACCTCGAGGTGGAAAGCTTCATCGCCGAGGAGATCGAGCGCAACCCGCTGCTTGAAGGGGGCGGCGGCGAGGAGGCGCCGGCGGGCGAAGGGCCGGCCGAAACGGGCGTCGAAACGGGGGCCGAAGCGCCGGGCGAGGCGTCCGCGGCCGACGCCTTCGGGGAAGGCGACGCCCCGCTCGACCTCGACGTCAACGACGAAAATTTCCACCAGGACAGCGAAGCCGACCGCGCCCTCGGCGGCGGGCTCGGCATGGAGGGCCTGTCCGGCGGCGGCTTCGAAGGCGAGGGCCCGGATTTCGATTCCTTCGCCTCCGAAGGCCTTTCGCTGCACGGCCATCTCCTCGCCCAGGCCGGGGAGCGCCTGTCGGGCGCGGACCTCGTCATCGCCGGCCAGATCATCGAGCAGGTGGACGAGACCGGATACCTGCTCGCCTCGACGCTGGAGCTTGCAAGCCGCCTCGGAGTCGCGCTCGCCGAAGTCGAGCGGATCCTCGCGATCGTCCAGAGCTTCGACCCGACCGGAGTGGCGGCGCGAAGCCTGGCCGAATGCCTCGCGCTCCAAGCCAAGGAGGCGGACCGCTACGACCCGGCCATGGCCCGCCTGATCGACAATCTCGACTATCTGGCGAAGGGCAATTTCTCGGCCCTGAAGCGGATCTGCGGGGTCGACGACGAGGACATGGCCGACATGGTGCGCGAGCTTCGCGCCTACGATCCCAAGCCCGGCTGCCGGTTCGCCGGCGGCGACCGGGTCGAGGCGGCCGTGCCCGACGTGTTCGTCGCCCGCCGCGGCTTCGGCTGGGCCATCGAGCTCAACTCGGCGACCTTGCCGCGCCTGCTCGTCAACCGCCGTTACTATGCGGAGCTGACCGGCGGCGCCGACCGCCGCTCCAAGGCCTGGCTGAGCGAATGCCTGGCCAGCGCGAACTGGCTGATCAAGGCGCTGGACCAGCGCGCCCGGACCATCGTCAAGGTGTGCAGCGAGATCGTGAAGCAGCAGGACGGCTTCTTCCGCCACGGAGTCGCCCAGCTCAAGCCGCTCACCCTTAGGCAGGTGGCCGAAGCGATCGGGATGCACGAATCGACGGTGAGCCGGGTCACCTCGAACAAATATCTCGCCTGCGACCGCGGCCTCTACGAGCTCAAATATTTCTTCACCAGCGGCATCCAGTCCAATGATGGCGGCGACGCCGTGTCCGCGGAGGCGGTGAAGAGCCATATCAAGGCGCTGATCGCCGCCGAGGATTCGCACGCCGTCCTCTCCGACGACCAGCTCGTCGAGCTGTTGCGCGCCAAGGGCTTCGACATTGCGCGCCGCACCGTCGCCAAGTACCGGGAGGCGATTGGGCTGGGTAGCTCCGTCCAGCGCCGCCGCCAGAAGGCGATCGGCTCCCACGCCGCCTGAGGTCCCCGCTCTTCATGACCATCCCCCGAATACTCGTCCTCGCCGGACGCCGCTCGGCGACGCTCGATCCGCTCGCCGCCGCGACCGGGGTCAGCCACAAGGCGCTCGTTCCCGTCGCCGGCGAGGCGATGGTCGGGCGGGTGCTGCGCACCGCCGCCGCCGCCTTTCCCGATTCGCCCCTGTTCGTGTCGATCGAGGATTTCTCGATCGTCGCCGGCGAGCCGACCGTCGCCCGACTCCACGCCGAAGGGCGGCTGACCCCGGTCGGGGCCGAGCACCATATCGTCGACAGCGTCGTCGAGGCGAGCCGGACGACGGGCTTCCCGCTCCTCCTCACCACCGCCGACAACGTGCTGATGAGCGTCGAGGGCTTCCACGCTTTCGCCAAGGCGGGGTCCGCGCCCGGAGTGGACGGAGTCGTCATGATGGCGGAAAAGCAGGACATCCTCGCCGCCCATCCGGACGGCCAGCGCCGCTTCTATCGCTTTCGCGGCGGCGCCTACTCCAATTGCAACCTGTTCTGGCTGAGCGGGCCGCACAGCCTGCAGGCGATCGAGAGCTTCCGCTACGGCGGCCAGTTCGCCAAGCGCAAGGCCGACGCCGTCCGGGCGCTCGGGCTGACCGCCCTGCTCCTCTACGTGACGCGCCTCGTGACCCTGGAAGGCATGTTCCGCCACTTCTCCCGCCGCTTCGGAATCCGGATCCTCCCTCTGGTCGCGAAGGACGGCCGCCTGGCCATCGACGTCGACAACGAGCGCACCCACCGGGTGGCCGAGGAGATTATCGCGCGCGGATCCGAAACCGCCGCCTGACCCGGCCGTTCTCCTGCCCGAAGGAGACCATCATGACCGACAACAAGAAGAAGGGCGATTTCAACAAGGGCGGCAAGGACGACGTCGGCGGCGACAAGAAGCAGCGCTCCAACCGCAACGAGGACAGCCGCACCGGCGGCCAGAACAGCGGCGGCGGGGGCCGGGACTGAATTGCCTCCCCGTCGCGAAGCGATGGGGAGGGGGACCACCCGGAGGGTGGTGGAGGGGTAGAAGGCGAAGGACTCGGGAGGATCCCATTGGAACCTCTGCTTCCGCGCCATTACCCCTCCACCAGGCTCCGCCTGGTCCCCCTCCCCATGCTTGGCATGGGGAGGCAGAAATTGGCCCCGGCGGCTTTCACCGCCGGGGCCGGGGTCTCCCGAGGGGGCGGAGGGAGACTTAGAACTTGACGCCCACGCCGAGCAGCGCCTGGTGCCGGCTGACGTCGTTCTCGTAGTTGGAGTAGCGATACTCGACCTTGCCGTAGACCTTCTCGCCGAACATGTGCTGGTAGCCGGCGCCGAGGCGGAAGCCGTCCAGATTGCGGCCGTCGCGGGTCCTCACGTTCGCAGGGGTCGTGTAGTCGAAGGTGAAGCGGGCGTTGGTGTAGCCGGCGAGGGCGTAGACCGTGCCGTTGGGCGACACCTTGTAGCCGAGGCGGAGCGCGGCGGCGAGGTCGCGGCCGGCGTCGAGGCAGGCGCGGTCGTTGGCGACGATGACGCTGCTCCGGCACTCTTCCATCGTGCTGAGGTCGGCGCTGAGGTCGATGCCCAGCTCCATCTTCTTGCCGATGTCGAAATCGTAGCCGGCGCCGATGCCGTAGACGATGCCGCTGTCGCTGTCGTTGTTGTTGATGCCGGGGCCGTCGGCGCGGACATGATCCCAGCCGCCGTGGATTTCGGCGCGGAAGCCTTCGGCCGAGGCCGGGGCGGCGGCGGCGGCGAGGACGGCCACGGAGGCCAACGCATACAGATAGGTCTTCATTTCAATCTACTCCCTGACCGCGCCGGCAACGGCCGGGGCGGAGATTTCTGGTTGCGGTTCTTGAGCTTGTCCGGAGCCGGGAAGGCGGCTCCGGGCGCCTAGGCGAGGCCCGGGCGGGTCGCCTTCGGCAGCCTGGTCGGGTTGCCGGCGGCGCAGCCGAGGAGGATGGCGCCGAACGGGATGAGGCGAAATCTCGCCCTACGGTACATGTACACAACCCGTCTCCCGTTCGACCCAGCCTCCCCGGCTGGTGAACCCCTTCTGGCGTGGCGCTGTCACAGCCGAATGGCGCACCGAGTTGAAATTGGTTTCAATTGTTACAGGGGGCGCCGGCTTCGTGGCCTCGTCTTGATGAGGGCCCCGATGCGCCGGGGCAGGCGAAGCGCTCGTCCCGTGGACGGCCCTTCACGCAAGCGGAGGTGGTGGCCCTGAAGCGAGCTCAGGGTGATCGGAGGATGAGGGTGGGGAGGGTCGAGGTCCGCCGCTTGATTCCGGCCCGCTCCGCGCCATCTACTCCGCAAGAGAGCAAACACGGGCACCCACCACGCAAATGAACGACAATCTCACCCCCAAGGCGGTGGTCGCCGCCCTTGACGAGCATATCGTCGGCCAGACCGAGGCCAAGCGCGCGGTCGCCGTGGCGCTTCGCAACCGCTGGCGCCGGCAGCGGCTCGAGGACGGGCTTCGCGAGGAAGTGACTCCCAAGAACATCCTGATGATCGGGCCTACGGGCTGCGGCAAGACCGAGATCAGCCGGCGCCTGGCCCGCCTCGCGGACGCGCCCTTCGTCAAGGTCGAGGCGACCAAGTTCACCGAGGTCGGCTATGTCGGCCGCGACGTCGAGCAGATCGCCCGCGATCTCGTCGAGGAGGCGGTTCGGCTGGAGAAGGAGCGGCGGCGCCTCGCCGTCAAGGACGCTGCCGAGGACGCCGCGATGGAGCGGCTACTCGAGGCCCTGACCGGCAAGGGCGCCAGCGAGGCGACCCGCGAGAGCTTCCGGCAGCGCTTCCGCGAAGGGCATCTGAACGGCTCCGAGGTCGAGCTGGAGCTTGCCGAGGCCCCGAACACGCCGTTCGAGATTCCCGGAATGGGTGGCCAGGTCGGGATGATCAACCTGTCCGAGATGATGTCCAAGGCGCTCGGCCAGGGGCCCAAGAAGCGCCGCCGGCTCAAGGTCGGCGAGGCCTGGAATCGGCTCGTCGAGGAGGAAGCGGACAAGCGGCTGGACCCCGACGACGTCAGCCGGGTCGCGCTCGCCGACGCCGAGGCCAACGGCATCGTCTTCCTCGACGAGATCGACAAGATCGCCGTCTCCGACGTTCGCGGCGGTTCGGTCTCGCGCGAGGGCGTGCAGCGCGACCTGCTGCCGCTGATCGAGGGGACGACGGTCGCCACCAAATACGGCCCGATGAAGACCGATCACATTCTCTTCATCGCGTCGGGCGCCTTCCACGTCGCCAAGCCCTCGGACCTGCTCCCCGAGCTTCAGGGCCGTCTCCCGATCCGGGTCGAGCTCAAGGCGCTCACCGAGGAGGATTTCGTCCGCATTCTCTCCGACACGCGCGCCAGCCTCACCGAGCAATATATCGCCCTGATCGCCACCGAGGGTGTCGAGGTCGAGTTCACCGACGACGGCATCCGCGCCATCGCCCGGATCGCGGCCGAGGTTAACGGGCAGGTCGAGAATATCGGGGCTCGGCGCCTGTCGACGGTGCTAGAGAAATTGCTGGAGGACGTCAGCTTCGAGGCCGAGGAGCGCCGCGGCGAGAGGGTGCTGGTCGACGCCGCCTACGTCGAGACCCAGCTCGCCGAGATCGCGCGGAACACCGATCTCAGCAAATACGTGCTTTAGCTTGCCTCCTCATGCGGAGCATGGGGAGGGGGACCCCGCGTAGCGGGGTGGAGGGGCAACTGGCGCAGGCTTCTGCCAATTACCCCTCCACCACCCTTCGGGTGGTCCCCCTCCCCACCGCTTCGCGGCAGGGAGGCAATCAAATCAGTGATCGCGCCCCACGTCGGGATTCACCCCGCCGGCCTCGCCGCCGTCATTCTCGATGTCGCCCTCGACCGTATTGTCGCCCTTCACCAGATGACCGCCGCCGTGGCCGTCGCGGGCGAAGAAGGCCTTGGACTGGCCGATTCCGGGATCGCGATCGAGGTCGTCCTGAAGCTCGACCGGCTGCTCGTCGGGGCTGGGATGCTTGTTGCTCATTCCTTTGTCTCCTCTCCGGCCCCAACGCGGCCGCGCGGCGAATGGTTCTTCGAGGGCGACGAGACGTGCAAAAAGGGCGGAAAACCGCCGTCGTTGTTTTACGTTAATGAAACTGCGGCCAGCCTCACCCGTTCATCAGCCATAGTATTCACGGGGAAAAGGAACCCAGTCATGCGTAAAGTCACTCTCGCCTTCCTGGCCGCCACGATGGCGATGCCGGTCCTCCCGGCCGCGCCGGCTCTCGCCAACCATGACGGCTATTATCATGGCAAGACGTGGCGCGATTCGCAGGGTCGCACCCGTTGCCGCCGCGCCAACGGCACCGTCGGGATCATCGTCGGCGGCGCCGCCGGCGCCCTGGTCGGCCGAGCGATAGACGGCGGCCGCAACCGCACGACGGGTACCGTCCTCGGCGCCGCCGCGGGTGCGCTGGCCGGCCGCGAGGTCGCGCGCAGCAAGCGCCGCTGCCGCTAAATCGCCGGCACTGAAGACAGGTCAGCGGGGCGCCTCCCACGGAGGCGCCCCGTTTTCATGTCTGGCGTCCGGCGGCGTTATGCGGCAGCCTCGCGCCCAAGGAGGACTCGCATCGCGCCCGCAAGCCAATTCGTCGCCGCCGCCGCGGCAGCTCTCCTCGTGACGGCACCCGCCGATGCCCAGCGGCCGAGGGCGCGCGAAGCGGGCGTGGAGATCGGAATCCTCGCGCCCGGACCGCTCAACG
>DASWLY010000186.1:0-10804 GCA_036400035.1 Allosphingosinicella sp. | reverse complement strand
ATCACCGGCCATGGCGCGCGCTGCCTGCGGGCGCGGTGCAGGGCCCTTGTCCGGGTGACTTGCTCGAGCTCCTTCTTGAGCTTGGCCATCCGGTCCCGGATCAGCCGCCTGTCGGCCTCGATCTGGGTCTCGCCGGGGCCGCCGAGGAAGCCGAAGCCGCCGCGCTGCCGTTCGAGATGGGTCCAGCTCCTGACCAGCCGCCCCGCCTGATAATCGAGATGCGCGAGCTCGACCTGAAGCCGGCCCTCCGACGTCGCGGCCCGTTCTCCGAAAATCTCGAGGATGAGGCCGGTCCGGTCGATCACCTTGGCCTTGGTCGCGGTCTCGAGATTCTTCTGCTGGATGGGCGTGATCGGAGCGTCGACGATCACCAGCTGGGCTTCGTCGCGGGCCACCGCCTCGGCGATCGACTCGACCTGCCCCGAGCCGAACAGGGTCGCGGGCTTCGGCGCGCGAATCCGGAAATGGAGCCTGTCGGAGACCTCGACCCCGATCGCCTCCGCGAGGCCGGCGGCCTCATCGAGACGCGCGTCGATGTCGCGCCGTCCCCTCCCCGCCTTCATGTCGGGAAGCGCGACGATCGCCCTGGCGCCGCGGCTGAACTCGCCGTCGGACATTTGGTCGGTGGAAGTCAGGTGGCCGGCTCCTCGTCATCCTGCTCCATGAAGCTCACCGGCCGTTCCGGCTGCACGGTCGAGATGGCGTGCTTGTAGACGAGCTGCGACAGGCCGTCGCGTTGGAGAAGCATGCAGAACAGATCGAAGGCCGCGATTTCTCCCTGAAGCATGACGCCATTGACCAAAAACATGGTGACCGGCTCGCCGGAGCGGCGGACGGCGCTGAGGAACGCCTCCTGGAGCAGAGCCGGCTTCTTGCCGCCCCCGCCGCTGCCGCCTTCCTCGAAGGCGCGTTCAATCTCGCCGATGTCGAGCGGATGGGCGGGCATGATCGTGGAGATGGCGTGCTTGTAGATGAGCTGGGCCTGGCCGTCGCGGCGCAGAAGCACCGAGAAATTGTCGAACCAGGTGATGATGCCCTGAAGCTTCACGCCTTTGACGAGGAACATCGTCACCGGAGTCTTCGAGCGGCGCAGGCCGTTCAGGAACAGATCCTGGAGGTTGTTGACCTTGTCGGCCATATCCCACTCTCCTTATTGGCGGATCGTTGTCCGCGGAGGCGCCGGCGAAGGGCGTCTTTCATAATGTGGAGCGTGCCCTTCCGGAAACAATAGCATCGGCACCCCTTCCGCGCCAGCGTGGGCCTCGCGAAGCGAATTCCTGCCGGACACGTCCGCCCTTGAGATTGCAACGCAACGACGCAACGAGACCTGCGTGCTTCATTTGCCGCATTCCTCATTCACGGGCTCGGCGTCGTCGCGTCGTTGCGTCGTTGCGTTTCGAATGATTGGCCTGCGGCCGGCCGGGACCAGCGCGCGAAGCCATCACTCCTCCGGATCGCCTTTCGAATCGCCGATGCCGAGCGCCTTCAGCTTCCGGTGAAGCGCCGATCGCTCCATTCCGATGAAGGTGGCGGTGCGCGAGATGTTGCCGGAGAAGCGGCGGATCTGGACCTTCAGATATTCGCGCTCGAACGTTTCGCGCGCCTCGCGCAGCGGAGTTCCCATGATCGCCTTCACCGCCTCGCCGGAGCTCAGGCTCGCCTGCTCGTTGAGGATCTCGGGCGGAAGCATGTCGAGCTCGATGCAGCCGATCCGGGCACCCGGGGCGAGGATGATCGTGCGCTCGATGACGTTCCGAAGCTGGCGCACGTTGCCCGGCCAGTCATAGGCCTGAAGCGCCGCGACCGCGTCGGCGGAGAATTCGGGCGTCGGAAGCCTTTGCTCCGCGGCATAGCGGGCGGCGAAATGGCCGATCAGGGCCGGGATGTCCTCGCGCCGCTCGGCCAGCGCCGGCAGGTGCACCGGGACGACGTTCAATCGGTAGAACAAATCCTCCCGGAAGCGGCCGCCGGCGATCTCGTCGGCGAGGTGCCGCGAGGTCGACGAGACCACGCGCATGTCGACCTTGACCATGCGCTGGCCGCCGACCCGGGTGAAGCTCTGGTCGGTCAGGACGCGCAATATCTTGGCCTGCGCCGGGATCGGCATGTCGGCGATCTCGTCGAGGAAGAGGGTGCCGCCATGGGCCTGCTCGAGCAGGCCGGGCCGGGCGAGCTCGCCCCCCTCCTCCACCCCGAACAATTCCTCCTCGACCCGCTCCGGGGTCATCCGGGCGGCGCTGACGACGATGAACGGCGCCCGGGCGCGGTTGCTCCAGTCATGGAGCAGTCGGGCCGCGACCTCCTTGCCGACTCCGGCGGGTCCCGAGATGAGGACCCGGCTGCCGGTGGCCGCGACCCGCTTCAGGGTGGCCCGGACGGCGTTGATGGAGACGCTGGAGCCGGTAAGCTCGGTGTCCTGGCCGATCTGGGCCCGAAGGCTGGCATTCTCGCGCCGAAGCCGGTCGGTTTCGGTGGCCCGGGCGACCAGGTGGACCAGATGCCCGGCCTCGAACGGCTTCTCGATGAAATCCGCGGCGCCCTGGCGGATCGCCGAGACCGCGGTGTCCAGATTGCCGTGGCCCGAGATCATCAGCACCGGCAGGGACGGATCGCGCCTCTTGACCTCCTCGAGCAGCTGAAGCCCGTCCAGCTTGGAGCCCTGAAGCCAGACGTCGAGCAGAAGCAGGGAAGGACGGCGATCGGCCAGCGCCTGCAGCGCCTCGCCGCTGTTGGCGGCGGTCCGGCACGAATAGCCTTCGTCCTCCAGCACCCCGGAAACGAGGTCCCGTATGTCCTGTTCGTCGTCGACGATGAGTATGTCGAGGGCCATGGTCTATCCGTTTACCGAAGTTTCGTGGGTCTGGTCGGCGGCGGCGCCGGCCAGGCGAGCGAGGGCTTCCGCGTCGAACACGAGCCGCACCAGAGTGCCGCCACCGGCGGAATCGTCGAATTCGATGTTGCCGAAATGCTCCTCGACGATCTTCTTCACGATGGCGAGGCCGAGCCCGGTGCCCTTCACCCGGGTCGTCATATAGGGCTCGGTCAGCCGGCCCCGCTCGTTGGGGAGGCCGATGCCGGTGTCGGCGACCTGGACGACGATTCGGTTCTCGTCGTCCCGGATGGTCACAGACACCCGGTCGTCGCCGCCCTTGCGGCCATCCTCGCGCTTCTGCTGGATCGCCTCGACCGCGTTCTTGATCACGTTGGTCAGCGCCTGGCCGAGCTGGCGGCGGTCGCAGACGAGGAGCGGCGACGGGTCGGGAGCGTCGAGCTTGAAGGCGATGTCGGGATGGGCGACCTGGTGGAGGAACAGGGATTCGCCGACGATGTCGGCGATCCTCTCCTCGTGGAAGACCGGCTTGGGCATCCGGGCGAAGGACGAGAATTCGTCGACCATCCGCCTCAGATCGCCGACCTGGCGGACGATTGTCCCGGTCAGCTTCTCGAACGTGCCCGCGTCGGACGTGATCTCGGCGCCGTAGCGCCGCTGCAGCCGCTCGGCGGCCAGCTGGATCGGAGTCAGTGGGTTCCTGATCTCGTGGGCGATCCGGCGGGCGACGTCGGACCAGGCGGCCCGACGCTGGTCGAGCAATTGCTCGGTGATGTCGTCGAAGGTGAGCACATGGCCGCCTTCGACCCGAACCCGCTTCACCGCCAGCGTGCGCGGCTCGCCGCCGGAGGCGAACTGGATGATGTCCTCGCGCTGGTCTCCGTCCAGATGGCCGTCGAGCTCGGGCGCCAGCTCGGCGAGCTTCTGGCCGACGGCCTGGCCCCTGCCGGTCTTGAGGAGCGCCTCGGCCGAGCTGTTGATCAGCCGGACGTTGCGCTCCTGGTCCACCGAGATGATGCCCGCCGTGACCCCGGAGAGCACCGCCTCGATGAAGGCGCGCCGGCTCTCCAGCTGGGCGTTGGCCGAGACGAGGTCGCCCGTCTGCTCCTCCAGGCGCTTGGTCATCCGGTTGAACGCCCGGCCCAATATGCCGATCTCGTCCTGGACCCGCATCCCGGGCACCCGGCCGGAATGCTCGCCGGCGGTGACCCGGGTCGTGAGATCGCCGGCCGTGATCCGCCGGGCGGCATCGACGAGCTCGCCGACCGGGCGGACCAGGCGATCGGCGAGCTTCAACGCGATCCAGATGGCAAGTCCGACGATCAGCAGCGAGACGAGCAGCATGATGGCGTTGAACCGGAACTGCAGGGTGCGCGCCCGCGACAGGGTCTTTTGATAGTCGCTGGCGGCGCTTTGGGCTTCCTCGGCGAGGTTCAGCAGCCGGGCATTCACGGCCCGGGCGCCGTAGACATAGACCTGGGCCTGCGGATCGAGCCGGACGACCGCCTCAACCCTGTCGCCGCCCTCTTCCTTGGCGATCGCCTCGCCCGCCTTCAGCTTGCGCAGGGTCGCCGCGTCGAACCGATCCTCGAGCGGCCGGTCGTAGAGATTGACCCCGCCCTGCATCTGGATTTCGCCGGTCCCCGTGATGGTGAGGAGGGCGGTCTCCAGAAGCTTGCGCTGGGTGGTCTGGTCCAGCATGAATTCGCCGAACAGCGGATCGTCGATGCCGCGCTCGTTGACCCAGCCGACGACGTCGCCGCCCATGGTCTTGACCTCGAGCTGGACCTCGGCCCGCTGATCCTTGCGATATTGGGTCGCGACCTCCTGAGCGTTCTTGATGACGGTCTGGGCGCGGTTGGACAGCCAGAAATCGAGGCCGCTCTGGAACAGCAGGGAGGCGAAGATCACGACGAGCAGGGTCGGCACGCTGGCGATGACCGAGAACAGCGCCACGAGCCGCACGTGGAGGCGTCCCCTCCCCCCGATCGGCGATTCCGCCGCCCGCCGCATCGCCATTCGCCGGGCCACCAGCACCATCAGGGCCATGGCGGGAACGAGGTTAGCCACCAGCAGGGTCGCCACCATCGGCGGCGTGAGCAGGGTCTCGGGCGACCCTTCGTCCGTGATGATGAAGTAGCTGATCGCCGCCATCACGATGAGGGCGACGAGCGTGGCGCCCTCGATGAGCGGCATGTAGCGCCCACGCTTGAAAACCACCGAGAGCCGCCGGCGCCAGCGGGGCTTGGTTTCGATGCTGATCGGCGTTTGGGCGTTCACGAAAACCGGGTTACCACATCGTTGTGGTAAAAAGAACACAGTACGTGGCGTCAGCGGCTCGCTTGGCCGCACCAGAACGGGGCAGGGCTCAGGCCGCCGCCCGGCTCAGCCAGGGCGCGTAAAATTCGTAGAGCATTTCCTGGGCCTTCGCCGCATCGCCTTCCTTGTTGAAAGCGTTGCGGAATTCCGCCGAGCCGTGGAGCCCGCGGGTATACCAGCCGATATGCTTGCGGGCGACATTGACTCCGACCTCGGTGCCGTAATGGCCGAGCATCTCGCGATATTGCCCGATCAGCACAGCGAACTGCTCGTCCAGGCCCGGATCGGGCAGGCGCTCGCCGGTGCGAAGCCAGTGCATGGCCTGTGCGAGCAGCCACGGCCGGCCATAGGCGCCGCGGCCGATCATAACGCCGTCGGCGCCGGACTGGGACAGCGCCGTCTCGACATCGTCCACCGAGCAGATGTCCCCGTTGACGATCACCGGCACGTCGACCGCCTCCTTGACCCGGCGCACGAAGGCCCAGTCGGCCGAGCCCTTGTACATCTGGTTGCGGGTGCGGCCGTGGACGGTGATCATACTGACTCCGAGATCGACGGCGATCCGGGCGAGCTCGGGCGCGTTGAGGCTGGCATGGTCCCAGCCCATGCGCATCTTCAAAGTTACCGGCACCTTGACGGCTTTCACCGTCGAATCAACGATCTCGGCAGCGAGCTTCAAGTCGCGCATCAGCGCCGAGCCGGCGTCGCCGTTGACCACCTTGCGCACCGGGCAGCCCATGTTGATGTCGATGATCGCGGCGCCGCGATCCTCGTTGAGCTTGGCCGCCTCGGCCATCTCGCGCGGGGCGCAGCCGGCGAGCTGCATCGACACCGGATCCTCGATCGGGTCCCAGTCCGCCTTCTGGAGCGACTGGCGGGTCTCGCGGATCATCGCCTGGGACGCGATCATCTCGGTGACGGTGAGGCCGGCGCCGTAGCTTTTCACCGCCTTTCGGAACGGCCGGTCGGTCACGCCGGTCATCGGCGCGAGGATGACGGGCGACTCGACCCGCACGGGTCCGATCTGAATGGGCGCGAGGCGTTTCATGGGAGGCGCGCAAGATAAGGGCAAAGCCGCTGGCGGGCAAGGTCAGCCTCGGCTAGGGCGCGACCATGGAGACGATAGCGGCCTTGCTGGTGGCGGCGGGAAGCGGCAGCCGCGCCGGCGGCGGCCTGCCCAAGCAATACCGGATCCTCGGCGGCAAGCCCCTCCTCGTCCACGCGATCGAAGGCCTCCGGCGGGGCGGAATAGCCGACATAAGGGTGGTGATCGGGGCCGGACAGGAGGCTCTGTACCGGGAGGCGGTCGGCGCCCGTCCCCTGCCATCGCCCATCGCCGGCGGCGCCGAACGGCAGGACAGCGTCCGCAACGGGCTCGAGGCCATGGCCGGCGACGGCGCACCGAAGGCCGTGCTCATCCATGACGCCGCGCGCCCGTTCCTCCCGGCGGCGGTCGTCGGCCGGCTGCTGGCGGGGCTGGCCGAGGCGGAGGGCGCGGTGCCTGTGCTGCCCGTCGTCGACACGCTCGCCCGCGCGGACGCGGCGCTCGGCGATCCGGTGAGCCGCGACGGCCTGGTGCGGGTGCAGACTCCGCAGGCCTTCCGCTTCGACGCCATCCTCGCCGCCCACAGGAACTGGCGGGGCGCGGCGGCCACGGACGATGCGCAGGTCGCCCGCGCCGCCGGGCTCAGGATCGCCGCGGTGACGGGGGATTCCGCCCTCGGCAAGCTCACCCACCAGGACGATTTCGAGCGCGCCGAGGAGCGGCTCGCCCGGAGCATGACGAGCCGCACCGGAATGGGCTTCGACGTCCACGCCTTCGCCGCGGGCGAGGATCTGTGGCTGGGCGGGATCCGGATCCCGCACGACCGGGGCCTCAAGGGCCATAGCGACGCCGACGTGCTTCTCCACGCGCTGACCGATGCTCTGCTCGGAGCGGCCGGCGCCGGCGATATCGGCGATCACTTCCCGCCGAGCGACCCCCAATGGCGGGGCGCCGCTTCGTCGATCTTCGTCGAGCATGCCCGCGCCTTGATCGAGGCTCGAGGCGGCCGGATCGACCATGTCGACGTCACCTTGATCTGCGAGGCGCCGCGCATCGGCCCCCATCGCGAGGCGATCCGCGCCTCGGTCGCGGCCTTGTTGCGGCTGGCCCCCGCCCGGGTTAGCGTCAAGGCCACGACCACCGAGCGCCTCGGCTTCACCGGCCGCGGCGAAGGCATGGCCGCCCAGGCGATCGCCACGATCCGTCTCCCGGAGGAAAGCTCGTGAGCCCCACCGACAGCGATGTCCGCGACTACGTGCTGCCCCCGGAGCTGCTCGAGGCGGCGCGCAACGTCGTCGAGGCCAGCCGGGCCGCCGGGCTTCGGCTGGCGATAGCGGAGAGCTGCACCGGCGGGCTGGTCGCGGCGGCGCTGACCGAGATTCCGGGCTCCTCCGACGTGCTCGAGGCGGGCTTCGTCACCTATTCGAACGAGGCGAAGATGGCCCTGCTCGGGGTCAGCGAGGACCTCGTCGACACGTTCGGGGCGGTGTCTATCGCCGTCGCCTGGGCGATGGCTCAGGGGGCGCTGAAGCGAACCGCGGCCGACACCGCGGTCGCGGTCACCGGCATCGCCGGGCCGGGCGGCGGAAGCGAGAAGAAGCCGGTGGGCACGGTGATCTTCGCCCGCGCCCGCCGAGGCGCCGACCCCAAGGAGATGGTCGCCGACACCCGTCATTTCGGCGACCTCGGCCGCGGCGGAGTGCGGCTTCAGGCGGCGCTCTGCGCGCTGGAGCTGCTGATGCCGGTGGAGAAATCAGGGCCGGAAGGCTAAGCCGTCGCCCCAGCGAAGGCTGGGGCCCCGGCGGGTGAAAGGCGCAGGTGGTCTTCACCCCCCGGATCCCAGCCTTCGCTGGGATGACGTGTCAGGTCAGACCAAGACGCTCTTCGCGTCCACCCCACCCTCCCCGTACAATTCCCTCGCCCTGTCCTCGAACGCACCGATCATCCGCCTCAGCGCGCGGTCGAACATCTGGCCGGCCAGGCTCTCGAAGATCCGGTTCTTGAAGGCGAAGTCGACGCAGAAGTCGATCTCGGTGCCCCCTTCCCCGTCCGGTTTGAAGACCCAGCTGTTCTGGAGATATTTGAGCGGGCCCTCGATATATTCGGTGTGGATGCGGTGCGGCCGCGCCTTCTCGACCCGGGAGGTGAAGGTCTCCTTGAGGGCGCGGAAGCCGACGACGAGATCGGCGATCATCAAGGTCTCGCTGTCGGATCGCACCCGGGTCGCGGCGACCCAGGGAAGGAATTCCTGGTAGCGCTTCACGTCCGCGACCAGATCGAACATCTGCTCGGGCGTGTAGGGCATCCGGCGGGTTTCGGTGTGGCGCGGCATTACGTCGTCAAGGCCTTATCCCGTCATCCCGGCGAAAGCCGGGATCTCAGGCCGGAAGGTCACGGCGGGTCTCCACCAGATCCCGGCTTTCGCCGGGACGACGGGGTCGGGGGCCCCGGCTTTCGCCGGGATGACGGAGGTGTGCTTGGCCATCCCCGTCTAACCCCCAACCCCCAGCTTGGCTTCGCGCGCCGCCTTCATCTTCGCGAAGTCGTCGCCGGCATGGTAGCTCGACCGGGTCAGCGGGCTCGCCGCGACCAAAAGGAAGCCCTTCGCCCGCGCGATGGCTCCGTAAGCGGAAAAGGCCGCCGGGGTGACGAACTCGTCGACCTTGGCGTGGCGCGGAGTGGGCTGGAGATACTGGCCCATGGTCAGGAAATCGACGTCGGCCGAACGCATGTCGTCCATCACCTGGTGGACCTCGAGGCGCTGCTCGCCGAGCCCCACCATCACGCCCGATTTGGTGAAGATGGTCGGATCCTGCCGCTTGACGCTCTCCAGCAGCCGAAGCGAGGCGTAGTAGCGGGCGCCGGGACGGATCGTGGGATAGAGCCGGGGCACCGTCTCCAGATTGTGGTTGTAGACGTCGGGACGCGCGGCGACGATCGCCTCGACCGCGCTCTCCGGCTTGTTGCGGAAATCGGGGGTGAGGATCTCGATCGTCGTCGACGGCGTGTTGCGGCGGAGCGCCTCGATGACCCGGACGAACTGGCTGGCGCCGCCGTCCGGCAGATCGTCGCGATCGACCGAGGTGACGACGATATGGGTGAGGCCGAGCTCGGCGGCGGCGGTAGCGACATGCTCGGGCTCGAGCGGGTCGACCGCCCGCGGCATCCCCGTCTTGACGTTGCAGAAGGCGCAGGCTCGGGTGCAGGTGTCGCCCAGGATCATGACCGTCGCGTGCTTCTTGGTCCAGCACTCGCCGATATTGGGGCAGGCCGCCTCCTCGCAGACGGTGGCGAGGTTCAGGCTGCGCATCAGCTTCTTCGTCTCGGCGAAGCCGGTGCTGGTCGGCGCCTTGACCCTTATCCAGTCGGGCTTGCGCTGGCGGGCAGTCAGGATCGGGGTGACGGCTTCGGTCATGGCGGCCAGATAGCGATTGGCGGCCCGTCTTGCCACCCCTCCGCCGCGCCCGTCATTGCGAGGAGCGTAGCGACGAAGCTTCGCTCGCCATGACGGCGCGGCGAGACTTGCCAGCCCTCCCCTCCTCCGGCTAGCGGCGATCCATGGGCAATATCGACGAACTCATCGAAGGATACCGCCGTTTCCGCGAGACCGGCTGGGCGCGCGAGCGCGAGCGTTGGTCGCGGCTCGCCGAGGGGCAGAGCCCCCGCGCGATGGTCATCGCCTGCTCCGACAGCCGGGTCGATCCCACCCAGATCTTCGATTCCGGTCCCGGCCAGATGTTCGTCGTCCGCAATGTCGCCGCTTTGGTCCCCCCCTACGAGACCACCGCGGGCCATCACGGCGTTTCGGCCGCGCTCGAATTCGCCGTCACCCAGCTTCAGGTCGAGGAGGTGGTGGTGATGGGCCACGGCTATTGCGGCGGCTGCGCGGCCGCGCTGACCGGGCAGTTCGACGATGCCGCCCACGGCGAAGGCCATTTCATCGCCGACTGGATCGAGCTGCTCCGTGAGGCTCGGGACAAGGTGCGCGCCGAGCATGGCGAGGATTTCAGGGCGATGGAGCTGGAGGGCGTTCGAGTCAGCCTCGCCAACCTGCGCACCTTCCCCTGGGTTCGGGAGCGCGAGGCGGACGGGCGCCTGAAGCTCCACGGCGCCTATTTCGCGATCGCGGACGGGGTCCTGCATCTGCTGGACGAGGCCAGCGGGGAGTTCGGCCCCGCGTGATCGTCATCCCGGCGAAAGCCGGGACCTCGGGGAGACCCGCCGAGACTAATCGTCCTGAGGTCCCGGCTTTCGCCGGGATGACGGTTATCGGCCCCGCGACGCCACGCTCCGCTGCGCCCCGTAGGCGAAGTAGATGACCAAGCCGACGACGTGCGCGATGAGGAAATAGCGCTGGGTCGTCCAGGGCAGGCTGTAGAGCAGATAGAGGCAGCCGAGGATGCCGCCCACGCCGACGACCCAGGGCAAAGGCGTCCGGAACTTGCGCTCCGCCTCCGGAGCCCTGACCCGCATGATCAGCATGCAGGCGCAGACGGCGATAAAGGCGGTCAGAGTCCCGGCATTCGCGAGTGCGGCAAGCTCGTCGAGCGGGATCACTCCGGCCAGCGCCGCGACGATGACGGCGGTGAAGAGAGTGATCCGCACGGGCG
>DASWLY010000185.1:0-3007 GCA_036400035.1 Allosphingosinicella sp. | reverse complement strand
GGTCCGTTCGGTCGGCGAGCTGCTCGAGAACCAGTATCGCGTCGGCCTGCTCCGCATGGAGCGCGCCGTGAAGGAGCGGATGAGCTCGGTCGACGTGTCGACCGTCATGCCCAACGATCTCATCAACGCCAAGCCGGCGGTTGCCGCGGTTCGCGAATTCTTCGGCTCCTCGCAGCTGTCGCAGTTCATGGACCAGACCAACCCGCTTTCCGAAGTGACCCACAAGCGCCGCGTTTCGGCCCTCGGACCGGGCGGTCTCACCCGTGAGCGCGCCGGCTTCGAGGTCCGCGACGTCCACCCGACCCATTACGGCCGCATCTGCCCGATCGAGACTCCGGAAGGGCCGAATATCGGCCTGATCAACTCGCTCGCCAGCTTCAGCCGGGTGAACAAGTACGGCTTCATCGAGACTCCGTACCGAAAGGTCGTCGACAACAAGGTGACGGACGACGTCGTCTACCTGTCGGCGATGGAGGAGGCCTAGCACACGCTCGCCCAGGCGAACGCGGAGCTGCTGGCCGACAAGGGTTTCGGCGAGGACCTCGTCTCGGCCCGCCGCGCCGGCGACTTCCTGATGGCGCCGCGCGACCAGATCACCTTGATGGACGTCAGCCCCAAGCAGCTCGTCTCCGTGGCCGCCTCGCTGATCCCGTTCCTCGAGAACGACGACGCCAACCGGGCATTGATGGGCTCGAACATGCAGCGCCAGGCGGTGCCGCTGATCCGCGCCGAGGCGCCGCTCGTCGGCACCGGCATGGAGGAGACGGTCGCCCGGGATTCCGGCGCCGCCATCGCCGCCCGCCGCACCGGCATCGTCGACCAGGTCGACGCGGCCCGAATCGTGGTTCGCGCCACGGGCGAGGTCGATGCCGGCAAGTCGGGCGTCGACATCTACACGCTGATGAAGTTCCAGCGCTCGAACCAGAATACCTGCATCAACCAGCGTCCGCTGGTGAAGGTGGGCGACCTGGTCAATGCCGGCGACGTCATCGCCGACGGTCCCTCGACCGACATGGGCGAGCTGGCCCTGGGCCGGAACGTGCTGGTCGCGTTCATGCCTTGGAACGGCTACAATTTCGAGGATTCCATCCTGATCTCCGAGCGGATCGTGAAGGACGACGTCTTCACCTCGATCCACATCGAGGAGTTCGAGGTGATGGCCCGCGACACGAAGCTCGGGCCGGAGGACATCACCCGCGACATCCCGAACGTCGGCGAGGAAGCGCTTCGCAACCTCGACGAGGCGGGCATCGTCTATATCGGCGCCGAAGTGGAGCCGGGCGACATCCTGTGCGGCAAGATCACTCCGAAGGGCGAGAGCCCGATGACTCCGGAGGAGAAATTGCTCCGGGCCATCTTCGGCGAAAAGGCGTCGGACGTTCGCGACACCTCGCTTCGCCTGCCGCCGGGCGTTTCCGGCACGGTGGTCGAGGTCCGCGTGTTCAACCGCCACGGCATCGACATCGACGACCGCACCCGCGCCATCCAGGCCGAGGAGAAGGACCGCCTCAGGAAGGACGCCGACGACGAGCGCTCGATCCTGAAGCGCGCCACCTTCTCGCGCCTTCGCGAGATGCTGGTCGGCCAGACCGCCACGGCGGCGCCGAAGGGCTTCAAGAAGGGCAGCGTCATCGACGCCGCCGGTCTCGAGGAGGTCGAGCGCTTCGAATGGTGGAAGTTCGCGGTCAAGGACGACGCCGTCCAGGCGAACCTCGAGGCCGTGAAGGGCCAGTATGACGAGGCCGAAGGCGCGATCCGCCGCCGGCTCGAGGACCGCATCGAGAAGCTCGAGCGCGGCGACGAGCTGCCGCCGGGCGTGCTCAAGATGGTCAAGGTGTTCGTCGCGGTGAAGCGCAAGCTCCAGCCGGGCGACAAGATGGCCGGCCGTCACGGCAACAAGGGCGTCATCAGCCGGATCCTGCCCAACGAGGACATGCCGTTCCTCGAGGACGGGACCCCGGTCGACATCGTCCTCAACCCGCTGGGCGTGCCGTCGCGAATGAACGTCGGCCAGATTTTCGAGACCCATCTGGGCTGGGCCGCGCGCGGCCTGGGCAAGCAGATCTCGGAGATGCTGGATGACATCCATCATCGCGGCGCGGCCTTCGAGGGCAAGGACGCCAACGGCATCCGCGCCAAGCTCAAGGACATCTACGGCGAGAATTACGACGCCCAGATCGATGCCCTGAGCGACGACGACCTGCACGAGCTCGCCTCGAACCTGGTCGGCGGCGTCCCGATGGGGACTCCGGTGTTCGACGGCGCCCGCGAGGCGGACGTTGCGCAGATGCTGGAGAAAGCCGGGCTCGACCAGTCGGGCCAGGTGACCCTGTTCGACGGCCGCACCGGCGACACGTTCGACCGCAAGGTGACCGTGGGCTACATCTACATGCTGAAGCTCCACCACCTCGTGGACGACAAGATCCACGCGCGCTCGATCGGGCCGTACAGCCTCGTCACTCAGCAGCCGCTGGGCGGAAAGGCGCAGTTCGGAGGCCAGAGGTTCGGCGAGATGGAGGTCTGGGCGCTCCAGGCCTACGGCGCCGCCTACACGCTTCAGGAAATGCTGACGGTGAAGTCGGACGACGTCATCGGCCGCACCAAGGTCTACGAGGCGATCGTCAAGGGCGACGACACGTTCGAGGCCGGGATCCCCGAGAGCTTCAACGTGCTGGTGAAGGAGATGCGCTCGCTCGGACTCAACGTGGAGCTGAACAGCCACGAAGTGGACGACGACGGCATCGCGCTGGCGGCGGAGTAATGAACAGTCCCTCTCCCCGCAGGGGAGAGGGACAGGCGCGAAGCGCCAGGGTGAGGGTCTGAACCTCCCTCACCCTCCCACCGCCTGGCGGCGGCGGGCCCCTCCCTCTCCCCTACAGGGAGAGGGGAAAAGAATTAGAGGATCGTGCACATGAACGAACTTACCCATTTCGCCAATCCGGTCGCCAAGCCGGAGACGTTCGACCAGATCAAGATCGGCATCGCCTCTCCCGAGCGGATCCGTTCC
>DASWLY010000184.1:0-4141 GCA_036400035.1 Allosphingosinicella sp. | reverse complement strand
GGCTCGGCGGGGGGAGTCGCCATCGGTTGGCCCTCGCCGCTCGTTGTCCTGAAATGCCTCGGAGTAGCCTGCTTCGCGACCGCCGGGCACGCACTGATCTTCGCCGCGGTCGAGCGGGCGAGCGCCTCGACGGTCGCCCCGATGACCTATGTGCAGCTGCTCGTCGCCGCATTTCTCGGCTGGCTGTGGTTCGGCGACCGGCCCGACGTCGCCACCTTCGCCGGAGCCGCGCTGATCATCGGCGGAGGCCTGCTGCTCTGGCGGGCCCAGAAGCCCGTAGAGGCACCGCAGTCAGCCGACTGAAGGGGTCAGAAGCCCTCGGGCAGCTTCGCCCCGGGCGGGGGAGACATGACCATCGTCATCAGACGGAAGGTCCCGACCGGCTCTTTCATGACCACCAGGTCGAGCAGCAGGGTCCGGCCGTTCCCCGTGCGCCGAACGAAGCCGCGGCTCTGGATCAGTCCGGAAAGCCGGTCGAGGGCCGGCGCGCGGGTCCATCCGTGCGCGGAGGACCCCAGCAGGTCAACCATCTGGGCTTCGGTCACGGTGCCGGGAGCGCCGACGGCGATCACCTGGCAGCCCAGCGTCTGGCGGCCGAGAGCGAACAGGACGTGGGCCTGGCCGTTCCGGCGCGACGCGAGAATGGCTTGGTTGAAGGTCGCCGCGAGAGTGGGAGGCAAGGCGTCGATAACGCCTCCCGGAATGCCCGGAGTGAGTCCGAGCTTGCCCAGCGCCACCCGCTCTTCCTCCAGCTTCGACGGGTCCCAGCGCAGCTGCCCGGCCATGACGGGGTAGCAGGTCCGGCTCGTCACGTCGGCGAAGTCTTCGGCCAGGGTGGGAGCCGGCCGCGGAGTCGAAGCCGTGGCGGGAGTCAGCGCCAGAGCGCCCAACAGGAATAATGCCTTCAAGTCCGATGCTCCCTTGCCGAGGGGCATCGGATTACATTCGAAGGCCTAATTATGATTGAACGGCCCGCCGAGTCAGGCCGGGACGTCGGCCCTCTCGGCCAGGATCGTCAGCCCGCCTTCGCCGACCTCGGCGAAGCCGCCCTCGACGGCGATCTTCTCGGGCGTGTCGCCGAAGCCGCTGCGGTAGACGGCGATGTCGCCGTTCCTCAGGGTCGACATGAAGGGTGCGTGGCCGGCGAGGACTCCGAAGTCACCTTCGGTGCCGGGGACGACCACCATGAAGACCTCCTCGGAGCGGATGAGGCGTTCGGGGGTCACGAGCTCGAAGTGGAGGTCTGCCATCTTATTTGTCCATTGCGAAAAGCTGGGCGACGACCACTCCGGCGGGGTCGTCCATCTGGATGTGCTGGAGGTAGAGGAACTGTTTCTCCACCGGGGCGCGGAAGGTCTCGACCTTGGCCTTGGCGAGCGCCGGGACGCTCGGTCCCGGACTTGCGGCCGGTTTGAAGTCCAGACCCATGAAGGCCATGTTCGCACGCAGCCTAGCCAGCACGGCGTCCCGGGTCGACTTGGGAGCCTGGGCGACCACGGTGCAGGCCTGGCCCGCCGCGCCGCCGAACTGTATCCGCCCGTCCGGCAGCTTGGCCTCGACCAAGCTCATCTCCCCGACACGCGGGTGCTGCTGAGTGAAGATCGCCTTGCCGAAGCCGCGCTGGGCGAGCTCCGGTCCGGTCAGCGAGAATTGGCCCGCGAGGAACAGCGGGCAGTAGCCGTAGGCGAGATCGGCGGCGATCTGGTCGATCGGCTGCTCGCGGACCTGCGCCGCCGCCGCTGCCGGAAGCGACAGAAGCAAAGCGGCGGCGAAGGTCCGAAGCATCGGGCTTACGCCGCTTCGGCGGCGAGGCGCTGCGCCTTTTCGACCGCTTCCTCGATCCCACCAACCATGTAGAAGGCGTTCTCCGGAAGGTGGTCGTACTCGCCGTCGACCACCGCCTTGAACGAGCGGACGGTGTCCTCGACCTGGACGAACTTGCCCGGGATGCCGGTGAACACCTCGGCGACGTGGAAGGGCTGGGAGAGGAAGCGCTGGATCTTGCGGGCGCGCGAGACGGTCAGCTTATCCTCCTCCGAAAGCTCGTCCATGCCGAGGATGGCGATGATGTCCTGGAGCGACTTGTAGCGCTGCAGGATCTCCTGGACGGCGCGGGCGGTCTCGTAATGCTCCTGGCCGACCGTGCGGGCGGTGAGGACTCGCGAAGTCGAGTCGAGCGGGTCGACCGCCGGGTAGATGCCGAGCTCCGAGATGGCGCGCGACAGAACGGTCGTGGCGTCGAGGTGGGCGAAGGACGTCGCCGGCGCCGGGTCGGTGAGATCGTCGGCCGGAACGTAGATCGCCTGAACCGAGGTGATCGAGCCCTTGTTGGTCGAGGTGATCCGCTCCTGCAGAGCGCCCATGTCGGTCGACAGCGTCGGCTGGTAGCCCACGGCCGAGGGGATGCGTCCGAGCAGAGCCGACACTTCGGAGCCCGCCTGGGTGAAGCGGAAGATGTTGTCGACGAAGAACAGCACGTCCTGGCCTTCGACGTCGCGGAAATATTCCGCCTGGGTGAGGCCGGAGAGGGCGACGCGGGCGCGGGCCCCCGGCGGCTCGTTCATCTGGCCGAAGACGAGCGCGACCTTGGAGCCTTCCGGAGTGGGGTTGCCGTCGGCGTCGGTGGCGATGACGCCCGCCTCCAGGAACTCGTGATAGAGATCGTTGCCTTCGCGGGTGCGCTCGCCGACCCCGGCGAACACCGAGGTTCCGCCATGGCCCTTCGCGATATTGTTGATCAGCTCCTGGATGAGCACGGTCTTGCCGACGCCGGCGCCGCCGAACAGCCCGATCTTGCCGCCCTTGGCATAAGGCGCGAGCAGGTCGATGACCTTGATGCCCGTGACGAGGATGCTGGTCTCGGTCGACTGGTCGACGAAGAGGGGTGCGTCGCGGTGGATCGGCGCGGTCTCGCTGTGGCCGATCGGGCCGCGCTCGTCGATCGGGTCGCCGACGACATTCATGATGCGGCCGAGCGTCATCGGGCCGACGGGAACCCGGATCTGCGAGCCGGTGTCGGTCACGGGCTGGCCGCGGGTGAGGCCGTCGGTCGAGTCCATCGCGATGGTGCGCACGGTCGACTCGCCGAGATGCTGGGCGACCTCGAGGACGAGCTTGTTGCCGTTATTGTCGGTCGTCAGGGCCGACAGGATCTCCGGCAGGTCGTTGTCGAACGTCACGTCGACGACGGCGCCGATGACCTGGCTGATTCGGCCGATATTGTTGGTCTGGGTTGCGGCGGTGGCCATTTCTAGTTCCTCTTGCCTTCCAATTCGTCGTCCCGGCGAAAGCCGGGATCTCGTGGGGTGAGAGGCGGCGGCGCCCTTCACCCGCTGGGGTCCCGGCTTTCGCCGGGATGACGGGTTGATCCTACAGCGCCTCGGCGCCCGAAATAATCTCCACCAGCTCCGTCGTGATCGCCGCCTGGCGCTGCCTGTTGTAGGCGATCGAGAGGCGCTGGATCATGTCGCCGGCGTTGCGGGTGGCGTTGTCCATCGCGGTCATCCGGCTGCCCTGCTCGGACGCGGCGTTCTCGAGCAGGGCTCGGAAGATCTGGACGGCGACGTTGCGCGGAAGGAGCGAGGCGAGGATCTCCTCCTCGTCCGGCTCATATTCGATCGCGGCGCTGGCGCCCGCCGTCGCCGTGCCGCTCGTCGGCAGGGAGACGGGGATGATCTGCTGGCCGACCGGCTCCTGCACCAGAGCCGACTGGAAGCGGGCGTAGAAGAGGTGGACGACGTCGACTCCGTCGGTCTGGTAGCGCTCGACCAGATCGTTGGCGATCGCCTGGGCGTCGGCGAAGCTGGCGAACTTCATCGCGCTGGTGTCGTGCTGGTGGATGATCTGCCTGGGGTAGAGGCGCTGGATCACCGCCCGGCCCTTGCGGCCGACCAGGTAGAAGAGGACCTGCTTGCCCTCGCGGGTGAGGTCGTCGGCCTTCTTCCGCGCGGCGCGCACGATGTGGGAGTTGAACGCTCCGGCGAGGCCGCGGTCGGAGGTCGCGACGACGAGCAGGTGGGTTTGGTCGCGTCCCGTCCCGGCGAGAAGCCTGGGGCTCTGCGGGCTGACCGTGACCTTGGCGGCGAGGCTCGCCATCACGCTCTCCATCCGGGTCGCGTAGGGGCGGCCGGCCTCCGCCGCC
>DASWLY010000183.1:0-18172 GCA_036400035.1 Allosphingosinicella sp. | reverse complement strand
TGGATGAAGCCGTCGTTATAGACTCCGACCGCCACCCGCTTCACCACTTCGAAGCCATATTCCCCCGGCCGCATGTTGTTGCGGATCTTGCCGAAGCGCAGCTTGGCCTGGGCGAGCCGCTTGCGCCTGGCTTCGGGGGATTCGGGTGAGATTTCCTGCAAGGCGCTAAGATCCGATCATCTGGGTACGACCGTCATTGCGAGGAGCGAAGCGACGAAGCAATCCAGTGCGGCGTCGGAAGCCGAACTGGATTGCTTCGCTTTGCTCGCAATGACGGTCATGGGGAAGACTAGACGCCCAGCCCCGCCCTTGGGTTGCCTTTGCCCTTTCGGCTCCAGCTCTCGACGAAGCGCGCAAGCTCGGCATCGTCCGCGGGCAGGTCGATCATCAGGGTCACCAGCTGGTCGCCGCGCTCGCCGCCCTTGGCGGTGAAGCCCTTGCCCTTCAGGCGCAGAACCTTGCCCGAGCTGGTTCCGGCCGGGATGCTGAGCATCACCGGCCCGTCCACGGTCGGCGCCTTCACCTTGGCGCCGAGCACCGCCTCGTCGAGGGAGATGGGCAGATCGAGCCGGATATTGTCGCCGTCACGGGTGAAGAAGCGGTGCGGCTTGATCGAGATGGCGACGATCGCGTCGCCGTTGCCGCCGGGGCCGGGCTGGCCCTGGCCGGCGAGGCGGATCTTGGTGCCCTCCTCGACTCCGGCCGGGAGCTTGATCGACACCGTCTTGCCGCCGGCGAGGGTGACCCGCTGCTCCCTCAGAGCGGCGGCGTCCTCGAAGCTGATCGGCAGCCGGTAGGCGGTGTCGGCGCCCTTCTGCGGCGGCGGGGGAGGGCGGCGCGTGCCGAAGCCGCCGAAACCGCCGAAACCCCCCGGCGCGCCTCGGCGCTGCCCGGCATTGCCGCTGAACAGGCCGTCGAACAGGTCCGACAGGTCGACCTCCTCGCCGCCGCCGAAATCGGGGCCCGGATTGCGACCGAAGCCTCCGCCCGGGCCGGGGCCCGGCCGAGTCGGGCCGCCGCCGCCAAAGCCGAAGGGGGAGCGCGGATTGCCGTCCTCGTCGATCTCGCCGCGGTCGTAGCGGGCGCGCTTGTCCTTGTCGGTGAGGATGTCATAGGCCCGGGTCACCTTGGAGAAGCGCTCCGAGGCGTCGGGATTGCCCTTGTTCTTGTCGGGATGAAGCTCCTTGGCCAGCTTGCGATAGGCCTTCTTGATCTCGGCCTCGCCCGACTCGCGCTTCACGCCCAGCTGTGAATAGAGATCCGCCATCGCTTAGCTTCGTTCTCCAGACCGCCGCAAATGTCCACCGTTGCGTTGCGGCTACGCTGTGTCAGATGGGTAACGCACTCGTCGCCTGCAACCGTCACCCGGCGGAAGCCGGGGTCTCGTCGCGACCCGCCGAGACTTCTCGTCCTGAGATCCCGGCTTTCGCCGGGATGACGGGCGGGGGGAGTCGCCGGAATGACGGAGGCGGCGCGCTTGTGCCGCTCCTCCACAATCGGCAAGAGGCGGCGATGGCCGACGACCCCCACGCTTTGTTCGAGGAATGGCTGGCCGAGGCCCGGCTGGCCGAGCCCAACGATCCCACGGCCATGGCCCTGGCCACCGCCGACGATCAGGGTCGCCCCTCCGTGCGCATGGTGCTGATGAAGGGCCATGACGAGCGCGGCTTCGTCTTCTACACCACTCTCGACAGCCGCAAGGGCGCGGAGCTCGCCGCCAACCCCAGCGCCGCCTTGCTCTTCCACTGGAAGTCGCTTCGCCGCCAGGTCCGTATCGAGGGGCCGGTCGGTCCGGTGAGCGAGGCCGAGGCCGATTCCTATTTCGCCACCCGCGGCCGCGATTCTCAGCTCGGCGCCTGGGCGTCCGACCAGTCGCGCCCGCTCGATGCCCGCGCCACCTTCGAGAGCCGCTATGAGGAGATGCGCCGGCGCTTCGAAGGCGGGGACGTGCCCCGCCCGCCGCGCTGGTCGGGCTGGCGGGTGGCGCCGGAGCGGATCGAGCTGTGGAGCGATCGCGCCCACCGCCTCCACGAACGGCGCCTGTTCACCCGGACCGCCGACGGGTGGAGCGAGGGGCTGCTCTACCCGTGAGCCAAGCGCCTTCAACGCACGAGGCGAACGCAATCCTGAATCGCCGGGCGGCGCTGGCCAGCGTTTCGACGGCCCTCTTCCTGCTTCTGCTCAAGACCTATGCCGCCTGGGCGACCGGATCGGTGGCGATGCTCGGCTCGCTCGTCGACACGGGGCTCGACGTGCTCGCCTCGCTGATCACCCTCTATGGGGTTCGCATCGCCGCCGAGCCGGCGGACCGCGACCACCGCTTCGGGCACGGCAAGGCGGAAGCCCTGGCCGCGCTCGCCCAGGTCGGGATCATCGCCTTCTCGTCGCTCGGCATCGGCTGGCGCGCGGTCGACCGCCTGCTCGGCCAGGAGGAGGCCGCCCACGCCGAACATGGCATCGGGGTATCGGTCATCGCCATCATCGCCACTTTGAGCCTGCTCGCCTACCAGCGCCGGGTGATCGCCCGAACCGACTCGGTCGCGATCGAGACCGACCACGTCCACTACCAGAGCGATCTGCTGCTCAACCTGGCGGTCATCGCCGCCCTTGTCCTCGACCAGTATCTCGGCCTCACCGGCGCCGATCCGGTGTTCGGAATCCTGATCGCCTCGTGGCTGCTCTGGGGCGCCTGGCGCGCCTCCAGCCGCGCCGTCGACCAGCTGATGGATCGCGAATGGCCGGAGGAGAAGCGCCGCCGCTTCGTCGAGGTCGCGGCCCGGCACCCGGCGCTGAAGGGCCTTCACGATTTGCGCACGCGCACCAGCGGAGCGCGTGATTTCGTCCAGTTCCACGTCTGGGTCGACCCCGCCATGAGCGTCGCCGAAGCGCATCGGGTGATGGACGAGGTCGAGCACAAGCTCGAGGCCGAGTTCCCGGGGATCGAGATACTCATCCACATCGATCCGGAAGGCCAGGTCGACCAGCCGGGCAACAAGCTGGTCGAGACCGACCTCACCGCCCCGACGGAGGAAAAGCCCGATGCCTGAACTGCGCCTCGTCCAGGTCGACGCGTTCGCCGACCGACCGTTCACCGGCAACCCCGCCGCCGTCGTCCCGCTGGAGCAATGGCTTGCGGACGAGATCCTCCAGGCGATCGCCGAGGAGAACAATCTCTCCGAGACCGCCTTCACCGTGCCGGCGACGGACGGCGAGGCGGATTACGAGCTGCGCTGGTTCACACCCACGGTGGAGGTGGCGCTATGCGGCCATGCCACCCTGGCGAGCGGCCACGTCCTCCTCGGCGATCGCGACCGGCTGAGCTTCCGCACCCGCCACTCCGGCATGCTCATCGTCAGCCGCGACGGCGCCGGATACCGGCTCGACCTGCCGCAGACCCGGGTCCGCCTCGCCGACGAGGAGCAGATCCGCGACATCGTCTCCCGCGACGGCGCCGGTATCGTCGACATCATCACCCATGACGGCGCCAGCGACTCGGCACCGCCCGAGCTTCATCTGAGCTACGAAGGGTCGGAGGGCGTCGCCATCCTGCTGTTCGCGGACGAAGGGACGGTGAGGGCGCTCCGGCCGGACATGAAGCGGCTGGGGGAGATCGACTATATGGTGATCGCCACCGCGCCGGGGTCCGGAGAGCATGATGTCGTCAGCCGGGTCTTCGTCCCGGCCTGGGGCGTCGACGAGGATCCGGTGACCGGCTCCGCCCACGCGGCGCTCACGCCCTTCTGGTGCAAGCGCCTCGGCCGCGACCGCTTCACGGCCTTCCAGGCGAGCAGGCGGGGCGGCCGGGTGGAATGCCGCTGGGATGGGGACCGGGCGGTGCTCGGCGGAAGGTGCGTGACGGTGCTGGAGGGGATTTTGAGCTTCTGACCTGCCCTCACCCTCCCATTGCTGCGCAATGGGCCGGCCGTCAGGCCGGTGGGAGGGTGAGGGCCTGTTCCAGCGCATCCACGATCGGCGCCTGGCTCTTCAATATCTTCGTCCGAGCCTCGTCCGGCGTGAACCAGCGCGCCTCGTCGACCTCCGGGAAGGATCGGAAGCTCCCGCTCCTGGGCGGATATTCGATCGTGAATTCGTTGCTCCTGAGCCCGGCCGGATCGAAATCGCCTTCCAGCGCGAACGCCTCCACCCATTTCCCGCCCGCCTGCCGAACGGTGCACAGCGGCCTCGGCAGCCCCTGGGGTTTCGCGCCCAGCTCCTCCTCATATTCGCGCAGGGCGGCGGCGAGCGGGTCCTCGCCCGGCTCTAATATGCCCTTGGGGATCATCCACGCGCCCTCGTCCCTGCCGCGCCAGAACGGCCCCCCGGGATGGATGAGCAGCAGTCGCACGCCGTCCGGATCGCGGCGGTAGAGAAGGATGCCGGCGCTTCGGATCGGCATCAGGCGGCGAGCGGCACCCGGACGCGGTGGATCGTGCCTTCGGGTGAGGACTGGACGTCGCTTCGGGCCTTGAGCCGCTGGAGGAAGGCGGTGACGAGGCGGCTGCCGAGGCCGGGCTTGGCCGTGCCCGGGGTGAAGCCGTTCCCGTCGTCCGCCACTTCGACATAGGCGGCGCCGTCCTCCCGCCATGCCTTTACCAGGATCGAGCCGCCGCCGTCGCCGAAGGCGTGCTTGCAGGCGTTGGTGACGAGCTCGTTGACGATGATCCCGATCGCCACCGCGCTTTCGTGCGGCACCAGGATCGGCTGGAGCTCGGTTGAAAGGGAGATTCCGTCCGGCAGGATGCCGCGGCGGATCTGGTCGCATATCTCCTGGAGCTGGTCCTGGAGCCTCACGGAGGCGAGGCCCTGGCTGCTCGGCGCCAGCGCGTCGTAGACCGCCGACACGGCCTTCAGCCGCTCCGCCGCCTCGCCCAGCGCCGCTCTGACCTCCTCGCTCGACGAGCGGTTCGCCTGAAGCGTCAGCAGGCTGGTGACGATCTGGAAATTGTTCTTCGTGCGGTGGTCCATTTCCTTGAGCGCATGGCCAAGGAAGTTGATTCGCCGGGCCCGCTCCAGCTGCCCTGCCCGAACCTCGCGCTGGTAGAGGCCGAGGGCGAGGAGGATCACGCCCTCGGTGAAGGTGCCGGCGGCGAGGGTGAGCGCGGCCGACGCGGTTTCAAGCTCGAAGCTGCGGTACGGCGGCAGGACCAGGTACCAGATGAGCCCGGTGCCGAGCACCATCGACACGAGGCCGGCGCGCCAGCCGCCGACCAGAGCGGCGATCACCACCGCGACGATGGCCAGGGCGAAGGGCGCCACCTCGCCGAGAAGCGGCGAGAGCGCCAGCCGCAGGGCGACGAAGAAGGCGGTCACGCCCAGTCCGACGGCAAGCTCCGTCACCGGCCTCGGCAGCCGTCGCGACAGGCGCCGCGGCAGATCGATGGTGACGAGCCTCTGCAATTTTCCCAATCCCCCCGGCTTGCTACCACAGCAAGGCGGTGAGCGGCTACTGGAACGGCGCTGATTGAGATCAGCCCGCGGCGATCGCTCCGCCGGGAGCGGCGGCGGGATGGAAGGCTGCGCCGCGGCGAGCAGGGCCGCCTCGCTCAGGCCGCGACGCTTCCCGCGGGTCGAGCTCGTGAAGCGCTTCCATCGGCTCCACCTATTCCCAATCGCTGCCAGGCACCGAATAGTAAGCGCTTGCGGCGGAAGGGCGCGCGGGTCAGAACCGGACCAACCGGCCGGAAGGGAATGAATGACCGCCGCAAAGGACGAGCCTCTCCGCCGCGACATCGGCTTCCTCGGCTCCGCCTTCCTGTCGTTCAACGGCATGGTCGGCGCAGGAATATTCGCCCTGCCCGGCACGCTCTACGAGCGCTTCGGCGACTTCAGCCCCTTCCTCTTCCCGCTGTTCGGCCTGCTCGTGCTGGTCGTCGCAATACCCTTCGCGCGGGTGGCGGCGCGCCATCCCGTCTCCGGCGGCCCGGTCGTCTATGCCGCCGCTTTCGGCCCCGCCGTCGCCTTCCAGGCCGGCTGGATCTATTATGTGGCCCGGGCCACGGCGCTCGCCGCTAACCTCACCGTGCTGGTCACCTATCTCGCCGTCCTGTGGCCGGCGCTCGGCGGCGGGCTGCCGCGCGCCGCGATCATCCTCGCCGTCTGCGGCTTGCTCGTCTGGGTCAACATCGTCGGCGTGAAGCGCGCGGTGCAGTTGATCGACGCCCTCACCCTGCTCAAGGCCGCGCCGTTGCTGTTCGTCGCGATCCTCGGGCTGGTCGTGGCCGGCGGAGCGATCGAGGCGCCATCCGGGGTACCCCCGCTCACCGACCTCGAAGCCGCGGCCCTGCTCATCCTCTATGCCTTCATCGGTTTCGAGAACAGCGTCACCCCGGCGGGCGAGACCGCGGATCCCCAACGAAACATCCCGCGGGCGCTGCTCGCCACGATCGGGGGCACGGCGCTGCTCTACTTCCTCGTCCAGCTTTCCTATGTCGCGGTGATGGAGCCGGGCGCGGGCGGCGACGCCCCGATGGTCGAGCTGGGCAAGGCGCTGATGGGGCCGGCCGGAGGGCTGCTGCTCGTCGCGGCGGCGGTCTTCTCGCTGCTCGGCAACATCAGCGGCGGCCTCACGGGGACTACGCGCACGAGCTATGCGATGGGCCGCGACGGGCTTCTGCCCGGCTGGTTCGGCCGGGTCAGCGCGCGCTTCGCCACGCCCGCCAACTCGATCGCCTTCATGGGCGGCCTCATCGCCCTGCTGGCGCTGAGCGGAAGCTTCGTCTGGCTGGCGGTGGTGTCGACCCTCGCCCGGATGTTCGTCTATTCGATCAGCATCGCGTCGCTGGCCAAGCCCGTCGCGGTCGTGGCGAGAGCCGGGACCTCCGGCCCCCCCGTCATCCCGGCGGAAGCCGGGATCCCAGGACGCGAAGTCTCGGCGGCTAATCCCGACGAGATCCCCGCTTCCGCCGGGATGACGGGAGTTGGTTTCGCCCGAGTCCCGGCTTCCGCCGGGGGGACGGCCACGCCCCTCACATGGATCATGATCCTCGCCGCGATCGCCGTCTGCGTCTGGGCGGCGTCGCAGTCGAGCTTCGAGAGCTGGCGGATGCTGCTGATCCTCGTCGCCGCGGGGACGCTCCTCTACGCCGCGGCCAAGTTTTCCGCCCGCAAGGCGAGGGTCTCCTCGATCCAGCCGCCGCCGAGCACTCGCGGGCCGTCGTAGATCACCGCCGCCTGGCCCGGCGCGACTCCGAACTCGGGCGATTCGAAATGGAGCCACTCGCCGCCCAATGAGGCCGCCGCCGGCCGAGCCATCGAGCGGACCTTCGCCGTGAGCCCGTCGCGCTGGCCCTCGCCCAGCCAGTTGAGGCCTGAGAGCCGAGCCGCCCGCACCGCGAGCGCCGACCTGGGCCCGACGACGACCCGCCGTGCCTCCGGCTCCAGCCGGACGACGTAGAGCGGCTCGGCCTGGCCGCCTATCTCGAGCCCGCGGCGCTGGCCGACGGTGAAGTGGATGAGCCCGCCATGCCCACCCAGCACCCGCCCCTCGAGGTCGACGATCTCGCCCGGCTGCGCCGCCTCCGGCCGCACCTTCTTCACCACCGAGGCATAGTCGCCGTTCGGGACGAAGCAGATGTCCTGGCTGTCGGGCTTGTCGGCGACGGTGAGGCCGAGCTCGCGGGCGAGCTCTCGCACCGCCGGCTTGGGCAGCCCACCGAGGGGGAAGCGAAGATATTCGAGCTGCTCGCGGGTAGTCGCGAACAGGAAGTAGCTCTGGTCGCGGGCGGGATCGGCGGCGCGGTGAAGCTCCGGTCCGTCGGCGCCGGTCACTCGGCGGACGTAATGGCCGGTGGCGAGGCAGTCGGCGCCGAGGTCGCGGGCGAGGGCGAGCAGATCGGTGAACTTCACCGACTGGTTGCACGACACGCACGGGATCGGCGTCCTGCCCTTCGCATATTCGTCGGCGAAGCGCTCGATGACGCTGTCGCGGAAGCGGGTCTCGTAATCGAAGACGTAATGCGCGATGCCGAGCCGATCGGCGACCGCCTTGGCGTCGTATATGTCGCGGCCGGCGCAGCAGGTCCTGGAGCGGCCGATCGCCTCGCCATGATCGTAGAGCTGAAGGGTGATCCCGATTACCTCGGCGCCGGAGCGGGCGGCGAGCGCGGCGACCACAGAGCTGTCGACCCCGCCCGACATGGCGACGACGATGCGCGCCGCGCTGGGCGGCCGGTCGAGCTGGAAATCGGCGATCATGGCGGCCGCTACATAGGAGGCCGGGCCGCCAAAGCCCAGCCGCTCGTCATTGCGAGGTTTCCTTCGACGCCGCCTGCGGCGGCGCTCAGGATAAACTGCCGCTGCGCGGCAGCGACGAAGCAAGCCAGCGGGCGGAGGCGCCGCGCCGGATTGCTTCGCTTCGCTGGCAATGACGATGGGCGGCTCTGGACGAGAGCTCGGTTAACCCGGGTAAAGCCGGTCCTAAGGCCGCCTTAACCGCGTCTTAGACCCTGCCCGCTAGAAGGGCGGTCATGGATTTGAGCTTCTTCCGCCGAGCCGAGCAGAGGTTTGCGAGCCGAGCGCCCGCCCACCTGGACTTCGGGATGCTGGTCGCGACTTTGCGCACGCAACGCGATTCGGCGCCGGCGGCGTCGGCATCGGCGGCCGCTTCGCCGCCGCCGGCGCGGTTCGCCGATCCGATCGCCGAGATACTCCTCGCCGGCCCGGGCTGGCGCGAGGCGGTGGCGGCGCAGCGCGGCTGCTTCAACCCGGCCTTCGCTCGACAAGGTGTCGTCAACTGAGATGACCGCCGCGTTTACCTTGGGGTTTCAGCCTTCCTTCAAGGCCCGCCGCTAAGGCGGGGCGAAGGGAGGCAGGAGATAAAATGTCCGTGAATGTCCTTGAATACGACACGATCGAGACCCGGGCGCCGCGCCCGGCGCAGGTCATCGGCCCGTTGGGGGAGCCGCTGACTCTCGATTCGCTGCCGCCGCCCTCAACCACCCGCTGGGTGGTGCGCCGCAAGGCCGAGGTCGTCGCCGCGGTCAATGGCGGGCTGCTCACCGTCGACGAGGCCTGCGCGCGCTACACGCTCAGCCTCGAGGAATTCGCCTCGTGGCAGCGCGCCGTCGACCGCTCCGGAATGCCGGGCCTTCGGGTCACCCGGATCCAGCATTACAAGAGCCTCTACGAGAGACAGCAGAAGTTCTGATCTCCCGATGTCTCCCCAGGCCCGGCTCGGGAGAGAATCTTCCTTATCGGCCGCCCGGCCCCTTCTTCAGCCAAGGTGCGGAGCGCGCGGCCGATTCGGCGGTGAACGCCTCCTCGTCCTCATCCCCCAGGCTGTGGTGCCAGCTTCGGCCGCTGAGCGCGGCGCCGAGGCAGCGTTGCTCGTCGATCCGATGGCCGCTGCCCTCGGTCCGGACAATATGTATTCGAACGTCTCCGGCGCCGATCCGATAGGGACCCTCGACGGCGTCGAAGCCCTTGCCTCGGGCGTCGCCGGCGTGGCCGGCGAGGAAGGCCTCGCAGGCGGCGGGATCGGCGAAGCTTCGCCGCGAAGGCTCGAACGGGGCTTCGCCCCCGGCCGCCGCCACGCCGGCCAGCAGGATAAGGCTCAGGATCACGGCTGCGCCGCCCCCAGGTCGATCCGATGCTCGAGCCGGTTGTCGCGGCAGGTGAAGGATTCGGTCTGGCTGCCGGGCATGGCGGTATCGGCCGCTTCCCCGGTCAGGTCGAGCACCTCCAGATAGCCGAGCTGCGCATCCTTGTCCCGCTTGAGCGCGTCGACCCGGTTGTTCCGCCGCTCCCGCGCCGGCAAGGCGGCAAAGCGGGCGAGGGCCGCGACGTGCCGGCGCTGAAGCGCGACTTCGCAGGCGGCGCGGCTTTCGAAGCTTTCATATCTGGGATCGATCTCGATCGTCCCGCTCGCCAGCGCCGGACCGCCCGTGAAGAGCAGGAGCAGGCCCGCCGCGGCCCTCACCGGCCGCCGGTCATTTGAAATTGTCGGCATAGGTCTGGAGCTTGAGCTTGCGCTCCGCCGACGGGACGAGGTGGCAGCTGATATTGTTCTTCTCGGCATAGGCCTTCGCCGCCTCCAGGGTCGGGAAGGCGATGGTCACCTGCGCCTGGGTGTCGCCGCCGCCCGACCAGCCGGTGAGCGGATCGGGGACGTGCGGCCGGTGCGATTCGAACTGCAGCACCCATTCGCCGGTGCGCGCATTGCCGGACTGCATCGCATTCCTGGACCGCTGGAAAATCCGCGCCGCCGTCATGGTGTGAAGCTCCTTTTCGCCAGTCTTTGGTGACCGGATTCGCCTGCTTAATCAACCGTATCTCCGTCATCCCGGCGAAAGCCGGGATCTTGGCCCATTTGGCAGTGCCTCATTCTGGCTGGGGTCCCGGCTTTCGCCGGGATGACGGTCAGGGGCGACGGGCCGTAGCCTTCTTGGTCCTCAGGGTCGGGTCCGCCGCCGCCGGGTCCTCCGGCCAGGGATGCCTGGGGTAGCGGCCGCGCATCTCCTTCGCCACCGCCGCCCAGCTGCCGCTCCAGAAGCCGGGCAGGTCGCGGGTGGTCTGGATCGGCCGTCCGGCGGGCGAGGTGAGGCTGAGGACGAGCGGAACCCGGCCGCCGGCGATGCTCGGGTGCCGCGACAGGCCGTAAAGCGCCTGCACCCGAACCGTCACCGTCGGCCCCGCCTCGGCCTCGTATTCCACGGCGTGGCGGCTGCCCGCCGGAGTCTCGAAGGCGTCGGGCGCGAGGCGGTCGACGGCCCCGCGGCCTTCCCAGCCGAGGCGGGAGTCGAGCAGGCCGGACAGAGCGGCGGCATCGACGTCGCGCAGGCTGCGCCTGCCGGCGACGAGCAGCGGGAGCCATTCGTCGAGCGAGGCGAGCAAAGCTTCGTCCGAAAGGTCGGCGAGGGCCGGGTCGTGCGCTCGAGCGAAGGCGGCACGGCGGCGAAGCGAGCCGGCCGCCTCGCTCCACGGCAGGAGGTGGAGGCCATGGGCCCGGACGCCCTCGACCAAAGCGGCGGCGACTTCTTCCGGAGGGGCCTGCGCGTCCTGTCCTTCGGAAAGCGTGATCGCTCCCAGCCGCCGGCCACGGCTGGCGCGGACGGTGCCGGTGGCGGGATCGAAGCTGATCTGGGCGCCGCTCTCGATCCGGTCACCGAACAGGGCCTCGACCTGAGCCTCGCCGAGGGCGGCGGCGGAGAGGATCCGGGCGCCCGCGGCGGTGCCGCTGACCTCGCCCACGGCAAGCCAGGTCTCGCGCGCGAGCGGCGAATGCGGATCGAGGCGGAAGCCTCGGCCGCCCGCGCTGATCCAATTCTCGCCCGATGAGTCGCGGCGGCGGGCGAGGCGGTCGGGAAAGGCGAGGGCCAGGCAGGGGCCGATTTCGCTTCCCCCATCATCCCGCCGCAAGCCGGGATCTTGTGGAGTGAAAGGCGCCTTATCCTCCCTGAGGTCCCGGCTTTCGCCGGGACGACGGGCGAGTTGCGACCACCTCTTCGCCAATCCTCGAGCCGCCTCCGCCCGCTGACCTTTCTCTCCGCGCCAGCGCCTCAGCCTCGTCTCCACATCGACGTCCTTGCCGCCCAGCCCGCGCTCCGACAGAAGCACCGCCACCTCCGCCGCGATCCGCCCCCAGCCGCGGGCCTGCGCCTCGACCAGCATGTGGGCCAGGCGCGGCGGCAAGGGCAAAGCGGCGATCGCCTTGCCGTGGGCGGTTGGGCGCCCGTCCGTGCCGAGCGCGCCCAGCGACGACAGGCGCCGCCGAGCCTCGTCCACCGACGCCGGGGTCGGCGGGTCGAGCCAGCGCAGCTCGCGCGGATCCGAGACGCCCCAGAGCGCGCAGTCGAGGAGCAGCGCGCTGAGATCGGCTTCGACGATCTCCGGCGGGTCGAATCTCGGCAGGCTCGCCGTCGCGGCCTCCTCCCACAGTCGGTAGACCGTCCCCGGCCCCTGCCGTCCGGCGCGGCCGGCGCGCTGGGTGACCGCGGCCCGGCTGGCGCGCTCGGTGACGAGACGGGTGATCCCGGCGCCGCGGTCGTAGCGGGGCCGGCGGGCGAGGCCGGAATCGACGACGATCCGGACTCCGTCGAGGGTCAGGCTGGTCTCGGCGACCGAGGTGGCGAGAACGACCTTGCGCCGGCCCGGCGGCGGGGCGGCGATTGCGGAACGTTGGGCGCCGGGATCGAGGCTGCCGTGGAGGCGGTGGAGCTCGACGTTGGCGGGAAGCCCGTCGAGCCGCTCCGCCGTCCGCTCGATCTCGGCGACTCCGGGCAGGAAAGCTAGCAGGCTGCCTTCCGCCTCGCCCAGCGCGCGGCGGATCGCCGCCGCCATCTCGTCCTCGATCCTCTTCTCCGCCGATCGGCCGACATGGCGAAGCGCGATGTCGAAGCTGCGCCCCTCGCTCTCGATCGCCGGAGCCCCGCCCATCAAGGCGGCGAAGCGCTCGCCGTCGAGAGTCGCCGACATGGCGATGAGCCTCAGGTCCGGCCGCAAGGCGCCTTGAGCGTCCAGAGCGAGCGCCAGTCCGAAATCGCTGTCGAGGCTGCGCTCGTGGACCTCGTCGAACAGGACGGCCGAAACTCCAGCGAGCTCGGGATCGGCCTGGATCCGGTTCCTGAATATGCCTTCGGTGAGGACGAGGATTCGGGTTCCGGCAGAGCGCTTCGAATCGAGCCGGGTGGCATAGCCGATCGTCTCCCCGACCCGCTCTCCGGCCAGTTCCGCCATGCGCTCGGCGGCGGCCCGGGCGGCGAGGCGGCGCGGCGAGAGGAGCAGGATCTCCCCTCCTGCTGCCCATGGCTCGGCGAGAAGGGCGGGGGCGACGGCGGTGGTCTTGCCGGCGCCGGGCGGGGCGACGAGAACGGCGTTGGGCCCGTGGCGGAGGGCGGCGAGGAGATCCGGGAGAACGGCGTGGATGGGGAGGGGTGTCGTCATGCCAGCGAAGGCTGGCATCCCAGCGGGTGGAAGTCGCCGGCGTTCTTCACCCCCTGGGGCCCCAGCCTTCGCTGGGGCGACGGGGCATGCAGCGGCCTTCCATCAATAAGCCCGGGCGATCGCGAATTCCACGGCCTCCGTAAGCGCCGCCTTCGCCTTGCCGCCGGGGAAGGCGCCGAGCGCGTCGATGGCGCGCTGGCCGTAGGTGCGGGCGCGGTCGATCGTGTCGGCCAGCGCGCCGCTCTTCTCGAGCAGGCTTGTGGCGTGGCGGAGGTCTTCGTCGGAAGCCCGGCTGCCCTCCATCGCCTCCTGCCAGAAGCGGCGCTCCGATTGGGAGCCTCGGGCGAAGGCGAGGATGACGGGAAGAGTCACCTTGCCGTCGCGGAAGTCGTCGCCGACGCCCTTGCCCATCGTCTCGGGATCGGAGGAATAGTCGATCGCGTCGTCGACAAGCTGGAAGGCGATGCCGAGGTTCCGGCCATAGCAGTCGAGCGCCTGCTCGACCTCCTCGCCGCGCTCGGCGACCACCGCGGCGATCCGGCAGGCGGCGGCGAACAGGGCCGCGGTCTTGGCCTGGATGATCTCCAGATAATGGTCCTCGCCGGTGTCGATCCGGCGCTGGGCGGTGAGCTGGTCGACCTCGCCCTCGGCGATGATCGCGGAGGCGCGCGACAGGATCTTGAGGACCCGCAAGCTGCCGTCCTCGACCATCAGCTCGAAGCTTCGCGAGAACAGGAAGTCGCCGACCAGGACGCTGGCCGGATTGCCCCAGATGAGGTTGGCGGTGCGCTTGCCGCGCCTCAGGCCGGAGCCGTCGACGACGTCGTCGTGGAGCAAGGTGGCGGTGTGGATGAACTCCACGGCGGCGGCGAGCTTGTGGTGGCGGGCGCCGGGATAGTCGAGCAGGCGGGCGCAGGCGAGGGTGAGCATCGGCCGCATCCGCTTGCCGCCGCCGGCGATGAGGTGCCCGGCGAGTTCGGGAATCAGCGCGACCTCGCTCTGCATCCGCTCGAGGATGACGGAATTGACGTGGTTGAGATCGGCCGAGATCAGCTGGATCATCGGATCGAGCGAGGGCGCGCGGGCGCGGCCGAGCGAGTGGAGGGTTGCGCTCATCGCGCCGCGATTGCGCCCGGCGGGGGAGAAAGGCAAGGGGCTCACGTCGCCCCGGAATTGTCCCGTCATCCCGACTCTTTCCCGTCATCCCGGCGAAAGCCGGGATCTCAGGTCGGTAAGGCACCCTTTCCTCGCGGAGATCCCGGCTTTCGCCGGGATGACGGTCGGTCGCGGATCGGTCCGGTGGCTCCGACGGCCGGATCAGCTGGACAAAGGCAGCTTCAGCCTCGCCAGCAAGCCCCCCAGGTCCTCGCTCTCCTCGAGCTCGATCGAGCCGCCGTAGATCTGGGCGACGTCGCGGACGATGGCGAGGCCGAGGCCGGTGCCGGGCTTGCCGGTGTCGAGGCGGGCGCCGCGGTCGAAGATCGTCTGCCTTTCCTCCTCCGGAATCCCGCGGCCGTCGTCCTCGACTTCGATCTCGACGCATTCCGGCGTGGTCTTGACGGTCACGAAGACCCGGCCGCCGCCATATTTGGCGGCATTCTCGATCAGATTGCCGAGCATCTCGTCCAGATCCTGCCGCTCGACCCGGACGGAAGCCGCCTTGTCCCCGGCCAGGTCGACGGTGACGTTGTCGTGGAGCCGGCTGACCGCCCGCTCGACCGCTTCCAGCGACGGCCAGACCGGCGAGCGCGCCTGGGCGGAGGAGCGGCGGCCGATGGCCCGCGCCCGGGCGAGGTGGTGGTCGACCTGGCGGCGCATCGTCGTCGCCTCCCGGCAGACGGTGTCGGCGAGGTCCGGCGCCCGGGCGGTGGCGGCGTTGGTGATGACGGTGAGCGGGGTCTTGAGGGCATGGGCGAGGTTGCCGGCATGGCGCCGCGCCTCCTCGGCCTGCTTCTCATTATGCTCGAGAAGGGCGTTCAATTCCTCGGTCAGCGGCTCGATCTCGGTCGGGAAGCGCTCGGCGATCCGCGATTTCTCGCCCGATCGGATGGCGGCGATGGCCCGGCGCACCCGGCGCAGCGGCCACAGGCCGTACAGCGCCTGGAGGGCGGCGAGGACGATGAGGCCGAGGCCGAGGATCCCGAACGAGCGAAGCAGGGTCCGCCTCAGCACGCTGATCTGATCGTCCAGATCCTCTCGACTCTGGGCGACCTGGAAGCGCCAGCGGGTGGACGAGCCCGGAAGCTGGATGTCGCGCTCCACCACCCGCAAGGTCTCGCCCTCGAACTCGCGGCTGTCATAGGTGTGGAGGCCGATGTCGTTATGGGCGCTGGTGACCTTGAGCTTGCGGTCCCACAACGACCGCGAGGGCATGTCGATGTCGGCCGGCGTGCCGGCCGGCTTGTTGGCGACGGCGCTGATCTGGAAATAAAGTCCCGAATAAGGCTCGAGGAAGCGCTGGTCGGCCGGCGGGCGGTTGAGGAAGGCCTCGCCTTCGGAGCCGACCTCGGCCGACGCGATGAGGGCGGTCAGCACATATTCGAGCTGGGCATCGAAATTGCGGGTGATCGCGGAGGTGAGAACCCGGTCGAGCGTATAGCCGCCGACCCCCAGCAGGACCAGGATCCAGAGCGCCGAGACTCCGATCATCCGCCGGGTCAGCGATCCGGTGCGGGCGGCGCGCGGCACTCGGCGGAAGAGGCGGGGGAGTTTCATAAGGCCGTCATCCCGGACTTGATCCGGGATCCATGAACGCAAGGTGTAGAGACCGTCATCCCGGGAGGGGCCCCATCAAAGTAGTACTTTGATGGGAACCCGAAGGCCGGGATCCCAGCGGGTGAAAGGCGCCGGCGTTCTTCACCCCCTGGGGCCCCGGCCTTCGCCGGGGCGACGGAGAGCGCGGCCATGCTAGGCGCCCGGATCTTCCAGCGAATAGCCGAGGCCGCGGATGGTGGTGATGACGTCGGGGCCGAGCTTCTTGCGAATCCGGGTGACGAACACCTCGATCGTGTTCGAATCGCGATCGAAATCCTGGTCGTAGATATGCTCGATCAGCTCGGTGCGGCTGACCACCTTGCCCTTGTGGTGCATCAGGTAGGACAGGAGCTTATACTCCTGGGCGGTCAGCTTCACCGGCTCGCCGTCGAGGGTCACCTTGCCGGAGCGGGTGTCGAGGCGGACGTCGCCGGCGGTGAGCTCGGACGAGCTGTTGCCCGAGGCGCGGCGGATGAGGGCGCGAAGGCGGGCGATCAGCTCTTCCGTCTGGAAGGGCTTGGCGAGATAATCGTCGGCGCCGGCGTCAAGACCCGCGACCTTGTCCGACCAGCTGTCGCGCGCGGTCAGCACCAGCACCGGCACCGCGATGCCTTCCTTGCGCCAGCGGTCCAGCACGGTGAGGCCGTCCACCTCCGGAAGGCCGAGATCGAGGATGATGGCGTCGTAGCTTTCGGTGGAGCCGAGATAATGGCCGTCCTCGCCGTCGGTGGCGAGATCGATCGCATAACCGGCGCCTTCGAGCGTCGCCCTGAGCTGGCGCCCCAGATTGGGCTCGTCCTCGACGATCAGAACCCGCATCGCACTCCCCTGTCTCTGTGTGCGCGTGTCATTAGCCGCCCAACCAGTGCCATGGCCAATTGTTTCATGAGCGTTCCCGTCATCCCGGCGAAAGCCGGGACCTCGTGGAGAACCCACCGAGACTTCTCGTCCTGGGATCCCGGCCTCCGCCGGGATGACGGGTTCCTGGTCCCGCGACGAGGAACCCGTCAGAAGCCCGATTTGCCGATCACCTCGCCGCTGCGGGCGTCGACGTCGATCCAGACGACCCGCTGGCCGCGAAGGAACTTGAGGCGGTAGCGGCCGATATCCGCGTCATATTCCGGGCCGAGATAGTCGAAGCCGCGCATCTGCGGGATGATCCGGGCCTCGATCGCGCGCAAGGGGATGATCCGGCCGGTCACGGTCCCCTGGAAGGCGGCGGCCTGCTCGCGCGAGCGCGGGCCGGCAACGGCCGGGGCGGAGGCTGCGCTCAGGGCCGTGGCGGCGATGAGGAGGGTGGCAAGGATACGCATGGGGGTTACTGCTTTTGCTGTTCGGGTGTTGGCATAGAGGCGGGCCATTGAATAGGCCATGAATGCGACCGTCAGGCTTGGTCACGCGCGAGCCCCCGCCGCCGGAATTGCACCGCCGGTCGGCTTTCCGCTTGGCTTTGCCCACGCCGCCGTGCTGAGGGCCGCGCGATGAGCGGGCACGGACGAATGGCGGCATGGCTGGCGGCGGCGGGCGCGGCGGCGCTGGCCGCGGGCTGCGCGGGTAAGCCCGCCCCGGCTCCGGCGCCAACGCCCGTCGCCCGCCCGGCGCCGCGGCCGCCCGCGCCCGTCCCTCCGCCCCCCGAGCCGAGCCGGCAGGATGCCCCCGATGCGCCGCTGACCCCGGGCGAGTGGCGCTATGCCGACGATTCGAGCGGCAGCGCCGCGACCTTCGGCCTCATGGAAGCACCGGTGCTGAGCGTCCGGTGCGACATCGCCCGGCGCCAGGTGTCGCTCGCGGTCACGGGAGCCTCGCAGCCGCTCCGACTGCAGACCACTTACGGCCGGCGCACGCTGCCGGCCGGCGGGATGCTGGCCGCCACCGATCCCCTGCTCGACGAGATGGTCTTCAGCCGCGGACGCTTCACCGTCGAAGCTCCGGGCATGGCGGCGCTGGTCGTGCCGACCTGGCCGGAGCCGGCGCGGGTGGTCGAGGATTGCCGTGGGTGATCGAAGCGGGTGAAATGTTCACGCCGGCCTCTCGGGGCCCAGGCGAAGCGACAAGACTAACCGCGAAAAAGATCAAAACAAGTCTTGCGCGCCGATTCGCGATGATTCATCTTCCCCCTCGCCACAACAAGCGAAAGGAGGTGATCCGATGTCTCATGGTTCAGCAGTGAGGTCGGTTCTGCTCGTTCGGGAGACGAAGGCCTAGCCTTCTCGGGTCTTCCGGGCTGGAGCCATCCGGCCGCTGACCATGTTCGAAGGGTCGTCGCGCTTCGGTGCGGCGGCCCTTCAACGTGTCCGGCTCTCGACCTGGGCGCCAGGAACGGCGCTCGCCGGCCGGGCGTTCAGGCGCCATGACCGACAAGCTCCCCCCCGACCAGGGCCGCGCACCCTGCCTCTACGGCGAGCAGCTTCAGCGCCTGCAGCAGGAGAAGATGCTGCTCCAGCGTCGGGGCCGTGAAGAGCGGCCGGACTTGCTGGACTCGCCCCCCAGCGCTAAATGGTCCTCCTCCCCGCCGCTCTCGCGGCAGGGAGGCAAGACT
>DASWLY010000182.1:0-5110 GCA_036400035.1 Allosphingosinicella sp. | reverse complement strand
GCCGGCGGCCGCCGCGGAGTCAGGTTCGCCGGCCCGACTCCGGTCAACGAATGGACCGGCGGCAAGCCCAGGCCGATCGACTGCACCGGCCTTCGCGACCAGCGGCGGGTAGACGCCATCCAGGCCGAGGCTCGAGCCAAGCCGGTTTCCGGCCGGGACCTGCGCGCGCCCGAGGGGCCGGCCACGCATCCCGTGGCCGCGGATCTCGACTCGAGGCTGGCGGACGAGCTCGGCTACGTCCAGCGCCTGCTGGAAGGCCTTGGCGACGAGCTCATCGCCGACCTCCTCCTCATCCAGCGGCACGGCAAATCCCTGCAGAGCCTCGATCTGGTCGGCCAGATCCTCGGCCACGTCTCCGCCATCCTTCGCGCCGAGGACAAGGCCGCCGTCGTCGAGGATATCGGCATGGAGGATCTGCGGGCGCGGCTGAAAAGGAAGGCGATCGGGTAAGGCAAAGAGGCAGTAGCCAGACCGTCATCCCGGCGAAAGCGGGGATCTCCCCCCTTTCGTCATCCCGGCGAAAGCCGGGATCTCAGGTCGAGAAGTCACGGCGGGTCTCCACCAGATCCCGGCTTCCGCCGGGATGACGTAGGGGGGAGATCCCGGCGTCGGCCGGGATGACGGTAGGCGGGCACCGACTCTCGCCAACCCACCGGCGTCAGGTCACCCGATCCAGGCCGCCACTTCCGTCGCCACCTGGTTGGCCGCCTGGTTGAGCGCCGCCGGCGCGCTCGCCGCGTCGAGGGCGGCGACCGGGACCCGCGCCTCGAAGCGACGGGTCTCGACCGCGTCCTTGCCCCGCGAGACGGCCGCGTCGTAGATCAGAACCGCCTGCATCCGGTCCGCGTCGAGGCCGAAAGTGTGCAATGTGCCGGTGAGGCGCTGGCCGGGATCGAAGGTGAATTGCTTGGGGTCGAGCACGACCCGGCCGGTCCTCGCCGCGATCGTCTCGGAAAGCAGCCGGGCGAACAGGATGGACGGCACCTCCACCCATTGCGCGTCCCTGACGTAGGCGACCTGGGTGGCGCCGGTCCGCACCGGGACCCGCGGCGTGTTCAGCTCGGCCGGGGTGCTCGGCGCGACGACGGTGATCGCCTCGGCCGCCGGCGCGGTCCGGCTCGACGCCGCGATCTGGGCGTCCGAAGTGAGCCGCATCAGCGTCGGCGGCACCTTGGGCCCGAAGCTCAGGCAGCCGGAGACGGCGAGAGCCGCGGCGAGGGCGAGGAAGGGGCGCATCTGTCTCATCTTTTCCGGGCCTTGTAGTCGGGCAGCTTCGAGCCGCCGATGATTCCGCCCGCGCCCTGCGTGTTGAGCCGCTGGGCTACCTGAGAAAGGGCGTCGGACATCTCCCTGAGGTCGCGGACGAGCTGGCCGACCTCCGGAATCGTCTGCTTGGAGAAGGCCTGCAAACCCGGCCGGGCGTCGCCGATGGCGGCGTCGAGATTGCCCATGCTGGATTCGGCGGCCCGGATCGTCTGCCTGAGGTCGCCGAGCATCGGCCGGACGTCGCGCGCCAGCGTTCGGTCGGCGGTGTCGGCGAGCTGGCCCATCTCCTGGGCGGCTACTCCGGTCTGGCGGATGGCGACTCGCGCCTCCGCCATCGTCGCCGCGATCTCGTCCGAGCGCTCGGCGAGGTTGCGGCTGATCACGTTGGTGTTCTCAAGGATCGCCGCGATCGATTCCTGGTTGCGGGCGCCGAGCAGCTCGGTGATCCGGGCCGTCAGCGTCGAGACCCGCTCGAGCAGCTCCGGAGCGCTGCTCAGCAGCTGGCCGAGCGCGCCGGGCTTGGTCGGGATGATCGGCACTCCGAACGGGCATTGCTTGACCGCGTCCTCCGGCGGACAGACGATCGGACGGCCCAGCTGGCTCCGGCGGCGCGGGTCGCGCTCCGGCGGATCGAGCTGGATCGAGGCGATCCCGGTGAAGGTCGCCTTCATCGTCGCGGTGGTGCCGACGATGACCGGGGTCTCGTCGTCGACCGAGATCCGGATCCGGACGAATTGCGGCGTATCCGGCATCAGGTTGATCGATTCGACCTGGCCGACGGGCACGCCCGAGAAGGTGACGGCGCTGCCCTTGGCAAGCCCCTCGACCGCCTGGCTGAACAGGATGTCGTACTTCTTGTCCTGATCGCCGCCGGCCTGGCTGAGCCAGACGACGAAGAGCACCAGGGCCACGATCATGCCGAGCACGACCGCGCCGACCAGGATATGGTTCGAGCGGGTTTCCATTATGCTTCAGTGCCCCCGTTCGTTTCGGCCGTCCGTGCCTCGGCTTCGGCTTCCATGGCCTCTTCGGCCGCCCGGCCGCGCGGACCCCTGAAATACTCCTGTATCCATTCGTGGTCCAAGGCCAATAATTCCGGAATCGTGCCGACCGCAATCACCTTGCGGTCGGCGAGCACGGCGACACGGTCGCAGATGGTGTAGAGCGTGTCGAGATCGTGGGTTATCAAAAAGACGGTAAGGCCGAGCCTCTCGCGAAGGTCGACGATCAGCTGATCGAAGGCGGCGGCCCCGATCGGATCCAGGCCGGCGGTCGGCTCGTCGAGGAAGAGCAGCTCCGGATCGAGCGCGAGGGCCCGGGCGATCCCGGCGCGCTTCCTCATTCCGCCGGACAGCTCGGCCGGATATTTCGGGCCGGCGTCGGGGGCGAGGCCGACCATGACGATCTTGTAGGCGGCGATCTCGTCGAGCAGCCGCTCGGACAGGCGCGGATAGAATTCGCGAAGGGGCACCTGGACGTTCTCCGCGACCGTGAGGGTCGAGAACAGGGCCGCGCCCTGGAACAGTATCCCCCAGCGCTTGCGAACGCCCTGCAGCTGGGCGTCGTCGCGGTCGAGCATCGGCTCCCCGAACACCCGCACTTCGCCGCCGTCCGGCCGCTGCAGCCCGATGATCGAGCGCATCATCACCGACTTGCCGGTGCCCGAGCCGCCGACCACGCCGATGATCTCGCCGCGCTTCACCTCGAGGTCGAGCCCGTCATGGATGACGGCGTCGCCGAAGCTGTTCCTGAGGCCCTTGACCTCGATGACGATGTCGTCCGAGCCGCTCACAGCCAGCCGATCTCCGTGAAGAACACGGCGAAAAAGGCGTCGAGGACGATGACGAGGAAGATCGCCTGGACGACGGCGGTGGTGGTCCTGAGGCCGACCTCCTCGGCGTCCGACTTGACCTGCATGCCCTGGAAGCAGCCGGCGAGCGAGATGATCAGGCCGAAGACCGGCGCCTTGATCAGCAGCTGCCACAAATCGGTGGCCGGGACGACCTCGCGGATCCGCTGGACGAAGGTGACCGGCGGGATTTCGAGCGACACCCAGCAGAAGACGGCGCCGCCGACGATCGCGACGATCGCGGCATAGAAACCGAGCAGCGGCATCATCAGCACGGTGGCGAAGACCCGCGGAAGGACGAGCGCCTCCATCGGCGAGACTCCGATCGTCCGCATCGCGTCCACTTCCTCGGCCAGCTTCATCGATCCCAGCTGGGCGGCGAAGCTGGAGCCCGAGCGGCCGGCGACCATGATCGCCGTCATCAGCACGCCCAGCTCCTTGATGGAGCTTCGGCCGATGAGGTTGACGGTGAACACCTCGGCGCCGAACTGCCGCAATTGCACCGCGCCCTGCTGGGCGATGACGATTCCGACGAGGAAGCTCATCAGGCCGATGATCCCGAAGGCGTGGACCCCGACCACCTCGAAGCGCTGGACGACCGCGTTCAGCCGGAACCGGCGCGGCTGGCGGATGACGTAGCCGATGGAGAGCAGCATCGCGCCGAAGAAGCCGAGCAAGCCGACGAAGGTTCGGCCGGCCTCGATAGTCGCTTCGCCGAGCTGGGTGAGCACCCGTTCGAACGGCGCCGGCGGGTCCGGGCGGACCTTGACCGGCAGGTCCGCCTTTTCCACTTGCCGCAGGAGGGTCGCCGCGCCCTCGCCGGCGCCGACGATCTCGCCGCCGCGGTCGCGCGCGGTGCGGTGGACGATCCAGGCGCCGATCGTGTCCATCCGGCCGACCCCGGAAATGTCGATCAGGAAGTCGCGGCCCTTCAGCCGGTCGAGCCGGGTGGGCAGCGGGCCGAGCCTCGACAGGGTCAGATCGCCCTGGAATCGGAGCACCCGGCGGCCTTCCTCGACGCTTTCAGTGAAACGGGCGACGCTGCTCATGCCCGCGTCATGCTTCAATTCCCCACTGCGGGCAACTATGGACAAAGGCTAGGTCCGGATGCTTGAGCCCATCGGCATGAAGGCTCGGCTCGCAATTTATGACATGGACCGGACGATCACCCGGCGGGCGACCTACACGCCGTTCCTGATCCACGCCGCGGCGAGGCTGGCCCCTTGGCGGCTGGCGCTACTGCCGATCGCGGTCCTGGCGATGGGGGTCTACGTCCTGAAGCTGATCGACCGCGGCCGGCTCAAGGAGTTCAACTACACCCTGCTCATCGGCCGCGGCATCGCGCCGGAGCGGCTCGAGCCGGTGATCGAGAGCTTCGCCGACCGCCAGATCGCCGGCAACATCATGCCCGGCGCCCGCCGCGCCATCGCCGCCGACCGCGCCGCCGGCCGCCGGCTGGTCATGGCCACCGCCTCCTACCGCCTCTACGCCGCCGCCATCGCCCGCCGCCTCGGCTTCGAGGACGTGATCGCCACGGAGACCGGCCTGGACGCCAAGGGCCGGATCGTCGCCCGGATCGACGGCGCCAATTGCTACGGGGCGGCCAAGAAGGACATGATCCTCGCCTGGCTGCAGCGCGAGGGGCTGGAGCGCGAGGCGGTCCATATCCGCTTCTATTCCGACCACGTCTCCGACCACCACGTCCACCGCTGGGCCGACGAGGCCGTGGCGGCGAACGCCCATTCGCGGCTGGTCAGGCTGGCGAAGGTGGAGGGGTGGGAAGTGGTGGATTGGTCGGACCGCTAGCATCACCCCGGCGACCCCCCGTCACCCCGGCGAAAGCCGGGGTCTCGTGGAGACCCGCCGCGACCTTCCGCCCGCCACCTCGTCACCCCGGCGAAAGCCGGGGTCTCGGGGAGACCCGCCGAGACTCCTCGACCTGAGGTCCCGGCTTTCGCCGGGATGACGGGTTACACTTTGGCCGCCTCCCCCCGT
>DASWLY010000181.1:0-9739 GCA_036400035.1 Allosphingosinicella sp. | reverse complement strand
CGACTAGGGGGTGCCGGGCGGCCCGGCCGCGACCCGCGCCTGCCAAAGGACGAGGAGCGGCACCGTGACCAGCTCCATGACGAGCCCGAAGACATGGCCGGCGCCGGGAGTCCCGATCGACAGATAGGAGAGGAGCCGGCCGATCCCGCCGATGAAGACCAGCAAGGCGAGCAGCCGGAAGCGCGCCGTCTTGCGCTCGATCCCCGGGATGCAGCTCGCAAAGCCGAGGCCGATGGCGAAGAGGAGGCCGGAGAGGTAGCGGAAATGGCTGTCGAGGTCCGGCGGCACCGGGCTCGCCACCCCGCGCAGGAAGCCGGGCCCCTGGAGGATTCCCGACCCGCCCGCCAGGAGCGGCACGACGCAGCCGAGCGCGACCGCGAGCTGGAGCAGGCGCCGCTCGATGCTCACACGTTGAATCGGAACAGCATGACGTCGCCGTCCTGGACGACATATTCCTTGCCCTCCGAGCGCATCCTGCCCGCTTCCTTGGCGCCCGCCTCGCCGCCATATTTGACGAAATCCTCATAGGCGATGGTCTCGGCTCGGATGAAGCCGCGCTCGAAATCGGTGTGGATGGCTCCGGCCGCCTGGGGCGCCTTGGCGCCCTTCTCGACCGTCCAGGCCCGCGCCTCCTTGGGGCCGGCGGTGAAGAAGGTGATCAGGTGGAGGAGATCGTAGCCGGCGCGGATCACCTGGCTCAGGCCGGTTTCCTCAAGCCCGAGATCCTTGAGGAATTCGGGGCGGTCGGCGGGGTCCATGGTCGCGATCTCGGCCTCGATCGCCGCCGAGATGACGACCGCCCCGGCGCCTTCCGCCGCGGCTTTCTCGAAGACCCGGGCGCTGTGGGCATTGCCGGAGGCGGCGTCGCCCTCGTCGACGTTGCAGACGTAGAGCACCGGCTTGGCGGTCAGCAGCTGCGCCCGCTCCAGCGCCAGCTTCTCCTCCGCGTCCTTCGGCTCGGTCAGCCGAGCCGGCTTGGAGTCGCGCAGAAGCTCCAGCGCCTGGCCGAGCACCGAAGCCTGCACCTTCGCCTCCTTGTCGCCCTGCTGCGCCTTCTTGGCGAGGGCCGGGACTCGCTTCTCGAGGCTTTCCAGGTCGGCCAGCATCAGCTCGGTCTCGACCGTGTCGGCGTCCGCCACCGGATCGACTCGGCCCTCGACATGGGTGACGTCGCCCTCCTCGAAGCAGCGAAGCACATGGACGATCGCGTCGACCTCGCGGATGTTGCCGAGGAACTGGTTGCCCAGTCCTTCGCCCTGCGAAGCGCCGCGCACCAACCCGGCAATGTCGACGAACTCGAGCTGGGTCTCGATCTCCTGCGCCGATTTGGCGACTCGCGCGATCTCGTCGAGCCGCGGATCCGGCACCGCGACCCGGCCGACATTGGGTTCGATCGTGCAGAACGGATAGTTCGCCGCCTGCGCCGCCGCCGTCTCCGTCAGAGCATTGAACAAGGTGGATTTGCCGACATTGGGCAGTCCGACGATTCCGCAACGAAAACCCATTCACTCACTCCGGCGTCATGCTGAACTCGTTTCAGCATCCAGTTCGACGCCGCCCCGATGCTCGAAACCGGGCTCTGAGACAAGATAAGGGTGACAGCCTTGGCCGTGCCTGCTACGCTTGTAGCATGATCGGAACGAAGACCTTGGCGTTCGGGCTGGGAATTGCGGTGTCCCTGTTCGCCCATCCGGCCGAAGCCCGGATCTTTGCGGGGAAAGCAGACGCCGCCGCCCGCGACGCCATGCGCCGCACCGGCGCTCGCGGCCTTGCCATGGCCGTCATCGAGGACGGCAAGCCGGTCTTCGTCCGCGCCTGGGGCCACCGCAACGCCGCCGGCGAGCCGCTCCGGACCGATACGGTGATGTACGGCGCCTCTCTGACCAAGTCGGTATTCGCCTACACGGTGATGCAACTGGTCGAGGAGGGGCGAATCGATCTCGACCGGCCGGTCGCCGAATATCTGCCGCGCCCGCTCCCCGAATATGGCAATCTCGACGCCTACGGAAACTGGGGCGATCTCGCCGGCGACGAACGCTGGCGCAGGCTCACCGCGCGCCATCTCCTCACCCACAGCTCGGGCTTCCGCAACTTCTCCTGGGACGAGCCGGACCAGAAGTTGCGCTTCAACTTCGATCCCGGCACCCGCTACGCTTATTCGGGCGAGGGGCTGATCCTGCTCCAGTTCGTTCTTGAAAAGGGGCTCGGCCTGGATCTCGGGGCGGAGATGCAGAGGCGGGTGTTCGATCGTCTGGGCATGAAGAACACCAGCATGATGTGGCGCCCCGATTTCGCCCGCAACCTCGCCGACGGCTGGAAGTCCGACGGCAAGGTCGAGCCTCACGACGAGCGCAGCCGGGTCCGCGCCGCCGGCTCGATGGACACCACCGTCGCCGACTTCGCCCGCTTCGCCGCCGCCTTCATGCGCGGCGAGGGCCTCAAGCCGTCCTCGCGCGCCGAGATGCTTCGGGCGCAGCTTCCGATCACCTCGGCCGCTCAGTTCCCGAGCATGGTGCCGGAGGCGTCGCCGGATAAACGCTGGAAGGGGCTGGCGGCGGGTCTCGGGATCGTCACGTTCAACGGGCCGAAGGGCAGGGGCTTCTTCAAGGGCGGCCATAACGACAGCACCGGCAACATGTGGGCCTGCGTCGAGGCCGGCCGCCGCTGCGTCGTCCTCCTCGCCAACGACGTCAGGGCCGAGGCCGCCTTCCCGGCGCTGGCCGATGCGATCCTCGGCGACACCGGCCTCCCCTGGCGCTGGGAATATAGCTGGCTTCCGAAGTAACCGTCGCCTCGTCATGCTGACTTGTTTCAGCATCCTGGGTCGAGTCCGCTCCGAGGCCTGCCGTCATTGCCTCGACAGGCTTTCCTCCACGGCCGGCAGGACCTGAATTTTTTTTTGAGGGAAGGCACGAAGGTACAAGAAAGAACGGAGGAGCGTGCCGGCTCCTCTATCTTGTACCTTCGTGTCTTCTCTTCAAAAAGGGCGCCTGAGCGCCGGGGGGCGGGCGTAAGCGCTGGACCAACGACCCGCCTTCAGAACGGCCGGCGAGCGACCCGGTCACGACCGATAATTGAAGCTGATGCTGATCCGCTCCCCTTTGCCGGTGCCGGGCACCACCTCGTGGCGAAGCCAGCTCTCCCACAGGAAGACGCTTCCCGGCGCCGGCTCGGCATAGACGAAGGTCTTGAGGTCCTCCGGAGCGTCCTCGCGCCGCCGGGGCGCGGCCATCATCATCGGCAGCCGCGGATCCTCGAGCTTCAGGGCGCCGGAGCCCGGCGGCACTGTGACGTAGACCGTGCCGGAGACGACGCTGTGCGGGTGGATATGCCCGGAATGGGCGCCTCCGGGCTTGAGCACGTTGACCCACAGACTGTCGAGCTTGAGCCGCCGCCCGCCCAGATCCAGGGCGCAGTCGTCGGCGAACGCTGCCACGTGCCGGTTGAGGTGCCGAGTCAGCTCGGCGAACCGCGGGTCCCTGGCCGGCAGGTCGTTGAGCGAGGCGTAGGAGGTGTAGCCGCGATAGCCGTGCGAGCGCGACCAGTGCCGCCCGGCCCCGTCCTCATCCGCCAGGCTCCGGCACGCGTCCTCGAGCTTGGCGACGAGGGCCGGGGCGGAGAGGTCGGACTCGTAGAAGCGCGTGGCGAAGAGGGAGCGGCTCGGCATGAAGCCGGGTTAGACGATCTCCGCCCGGTCGGCGAGCGGTTCAGGCGCCTTTGGGAGAGCCGCAGCTCCACCGGGCGTCGATGTCCTGAGCGCTCTTGCCCTTGACGATGCGGATCCGCGCGGGCTGGTTGCTCCGCCCGCTGGCCTCGCGCCCTCCAGCCTCGCCCGTCGCGGGCGAGATCACGATCTCCAAGCCCGTCCCGCCGTAGCGCGCGCCGCCGTCCGGAAGGCCGCGGCGGCCCAGCCGCCGGAGCATTAGAAGGTCGCCCTGGTCATTGACGATCGCGTTCTTCTTCGTAGCGACGACGAGCACGGCCGGACCGTCATGGGCGTAGCAGGCGGCCTTGTTGAGCGCATCGGCTCCGACATCGTCCTCGGTAAGCGCCTGCAGCGGCATCCCTAGAGCCGGTGCGGCGGCGGAGGCGGCTAAAAGCGCCGCGAGGGCTAGCGTCTTCATCCGCCGATTATGCGCCTTCGCCCGGCATCGCGCAAGGTGCAGGAACCGGCCGCTCTCACCCGGGTTGAGGCGGCGGGCGCTCACGGAGAATAAGGTCATGGCAGGACAAGGCAGGCTCGCGATCGTCACCGGCGCCTCGAGCGGCATCGGCCTCGAGCTGGCGAAGCTGGCGGCACAGGAGGGCTACGACCTCATCGTCGCGGCCGACACGCCGCTCATCGACGCGTCGCGCGAGCTCGAAGGCCATGGAGTCGAGATCCGCAACGTCGAGACCGACCTCTCCACCTTCGCCGGAGTCGACCGGCTGCTCGACGCCGCCGGCGGCCGAGCGATCGACGTCCTCGTCGCCAATGCCGGCCACGGCCTCGGCCGCGCCTTCCTGGAACAGGAGCCGGCGGAGTGGCGGCACGTCATCGACACCAACATCACCGGCACCGTCTATCTGGTCCAGCAGGTGGCTCGGGCGATGGTCGCCCGCAATGAGGGCCGGATCCTGATCACCGGCTCGATCGCCGGGCACCTGGCCGGCGCCTTCCAGGCGGTCTACAACGGCTCCAAGGCCTTCATCGACAGCTTCGCCGACGCTCTCGTCAACGAACTCGAGGAGACCGGGGTGACGGTCACCTGCCTCAAGCCCGGCGCCACCGACACCCACTTCTTCGAGCGCGCCGATCTGAAGGACACCCGGGTCGGAACCATGCCGAAGGACGACCCCGCCGCCGTCGCCAAGACCGGCTGGCAGGCGATGAACAAGGGCGAGCGAAGCGTCATCCACGGCCTCCACAACAAGCTCCAGGTCGCCGCCGCGCAGGTGCTGGGCGGCGGCGCCTCGGCCGAGATGCACCGCCATCTGGCGGAGCCGGGCACTGCCCAGAAGACGGACAAAAGCGACCCGCGCTGATTTGCCTCCCCATCTAAGATGGGGAGGGGGACCACCCGAAGGGTGGTGGAGGGGTAGCTGGCGCAAGCCTTGCCATATACCCCCTCCACCATGCTTTGCATGGTCCCCCTCCCACGCGAAGCGTGGGGAGGCAAATCATGCCTCCGGCCTCGTCGCGATCCAGCTGCCGCCGACCAGCGCGGCGCCGAGCGGCACGAGCAGCCAGGGGAAGGGGAGGAGGACGAGGCCGAGCAATGCGCTGGACGCGAAGGCGGCCAGCGCCGCGCGCTTGCCCGAGCGGCTGATCGCTCCGTGCCGGCGCCAGGCCCGGATGTGCGGCCCGAACCGGGGATGATCGACGATCCACGCCTCCAGCCGCGGCGAGCTGCGCGCGAAGAAGAAGGCGGCGAGAAGCATGAACGGCACGGTCGGCAGCAGCGGCAGGACGATGCCGGCGGCGCCGAGCGCGACGGAGGCGAAACCCAGGCTGAGATAGAGCAGTCTGCGCATGGTCCGGCTTTACACTTCCCGTCATTGCGACCCGGCGAAAGCCGGGGGAACCAATCCGGTGCGGCGTCGAGTAGTCCGCGCTGGATTGCCGCGTCGCTTCGCTCCTCGCAATGACGGATGGGGAAAAGCGATCGGGTCGTCTAATCCTGAAGCCTCAGCGCCACCGCGTTCATGAACCTCGCATCGTCGCCCTTGGCCAGCCACTCGGCCTCGGCGGCGATCGCTCCGAGCATGTCGGCGAGGCGGTCCTGCTCGGCCTTGGCGTAATTGCCCAGGACATGGCCGGTCACCTTGTCCTTGTGGCCGGGGTGGCCGATCCCGATCCGCACCCGGCGGAAGGGATTGCCGATATGCGCCTCGGTCGACCTCAGGCCGTTATGCCCCGCCGTTCCGCCCCCGGTCTTCACCTTGACCTTGAACGGCGCCAGGTCGAGCTCGTCGTGGAAGAGGGTGACGTCGCCGACGTCCTTCTTGAAGAAGTCCATCGCCGCGCGCACGGCCCGGCCGCTCTCGTTCATGAAGGTGGCGGGCTTGAGCAGAAGCAGGCGCTGGCCGCCGATCCGGCCCTGCTGGGCCCAGCCGTGGAACGCCTTCTTGGGAGGCTCGAAGCCGTGCGTGGCGGCGATCGAGTCCGCCGCCATGAAGCCGACATTGTGCCGGTGCATCGCGTAGCTCGCGCCGGGATTGCCGAGGCCGACCCAGATCTGCACGGGTGAGAAATCCCCCCAATCGTCCGTGGCCGGCCAACCGTCTTTCGCGGAGGAACCCCCGGGCTGGCCCGGCACGTCGACGGCCTTGGGGCCGATGAGCGCGCCGAGCCAGCCCAGGATCGACAAGCCGTCAGTCCTGCGACTGGGTCGGGTGGTCCTCGTCCTCGTCGCCGCGAGTCGCCTCGGTCGCCGGGACCTCGTCGGCGGGCACTTCGGAGTCGGCCGCGGCGTCCTCCGCCTCCATGACCGAGCCCGAGGAGGGCACGATCGTGGCGATCGTGAAATCGCGGTCGGTGATCGCGCTCTCGACGCCGTTCGGCAGGGTCACCGCCGAAATGTGAAGCGAATCGCCGACGTTGAGGCCCTTGAGGCTGATCTGGATCTCTTCCGGTATCTCGGCCGCGTCGCAGACCAGCTCGAGCTCGTGGCGGACGGCGTTCAGAACGCCGCCGCGCTTGATGCCGCGGCATTCCTCCTCGTCGGTGAATCGGATCGGAACGTTGACGTGCACCTTCGAATGCTCGGAGATGCGAAGGAAATCGACATGCAGCGGCCGGTCGGTGACCGGGTGGAACTGGACGTCCTTGGGCAGGGTCCGGGCCGTGGTGCCGCCGGCGACCTCGATCATGATGACCGAGTTCATGAAGTGGCCGGTGTTCAGCATCTTCATCAGGGCCTTTTCCTCGAGGTGGACCGCGAGGGGCTCTTCACGATTGCCGTAGACGACGGCGGGCACTCGGCCTTCGCGACGCATTGCGCGGGAGGCTCCCTTGCCCGCCCGCTCGCGCGTCTCTGCCGACAGCGTAAGCTGTTCGCTCATGTGCATGTCTCCAATTGGATATGTAATTCAAACGCCCGCGCTCACGCCTCCAGGGATGACCATGAACGGGGAAGCGGCGCCTCTAGCCGAGGGGGGCGCCGAAGGCAAGGGAAGGGTGGGGAGGGAAGGGCGGGAAGGGAAGGCAAGCTCGACGTCATCCCGGCGAAAGCCGGGACCTCGTTGAGACAAAGGCACCGCGGGCCTCCCCGAGATCCCGGCTTTCGGGTTCCCATCAAAGTACCACTTTGCTGGGGTCCCTCCCGGGATGACGAACCTTACTGCACCCGTTTCGCCTCGAAGCCCTTCTTCTTCAGCATCGCCTGCACCGAATCCTCACCCGCCAGATGGCCCGCGCCGACGGCGACGAACACGGTTCCCGGCTTGTCCATCCGCCGCGCCAGCCAGTCCGCCCAGGCGGCGTTGCGCCTGCTCATCAGCGCCGCCTTCAGCTCGGGCGACATCTGGGTTTCGTCGTCGAAGGTCCGGGCGATCCCCTTAAGGTCGCCGCTCGTCCAGGCGTCGAGCATCGCCGCGAATTGCGCTCTCGTCTCCGAGCTGTCCTCGACCACCGAGAGGAGCATGGCCCGCTGGGCGCCTTCCGAAAGCGTATCGAAATAGCCAAGCTGCTGCTCGACCGTCTCGAGCCCGGTCACCGTCTTGCCAGAGGTCCTGAAGGGCGTTCCGATCTGGCTCTCGACGCCGAGCGATCCATCGAGCCCCAGCCGCTTGAACGTGACTCCGAGCAGCGACATCGCCGCCGCCCAGGTCTCGAGCCGGTCGTACACCGCCTCGGGGATCCCGCTCTCCGCGATCATCGCCCGCATCGCGGCGCGTTTGCCCTCGGGCACCCGCTGCGCGATCGGTGGCAGGCCCAGCGATATGCCGAGCTTCGCCATCGCCTGCGCGGCGGCCATCATGTCGTCGATATTGGCGACTTCGAGCACCAGCTCGTCCGAACCCGCGAGCGCCGAATCGAAGGCGGGCGTGCGCCAGCTCCGGCCCTTGGGCAGGAGGTGGATCGTGCCGAACAGATAGACGGTCGTGTCCTTGTCCGCGACCTTCCACATCGCCGGCCGCGCCGCCTTCGCGGCGGGCGCCGCCTCGGCCCCGGAGGCGGCGAGCGGAAGCAGCCCCGCCAATGCGAGCCGCAGCCAGTTCTTCCCGATCATCATCCTGCCTTCCGCCAAATATTCACTGATGCAAATCCGTTTCCGACGCCGGATCACCGGAGCCGGCTACGGCGCCGTCCACATCATTTGGGGGCAGGCTACCCCCCGGTCAATCGCCGCGGCTAAAGGAAGCGCTTCCACAGGAAGCCGGCGACGGCGACGAGGCCGGCGCCGACGTAGATCGTCAGCATGTCCGGCTCGGCCACGAAGCCGCCCCTCCACAGGATGTGCCAAAGCGGCCAGCCCAGCATGAAAGCGTAGAACCCCCAGAAGCCGCCGACCAGGTTGCTCGCCATCTCCAGCTCGTCGATGCTTCGCAGGTAGATCCAGTTGCCGCCGATGGTGAGCAGGACGAGGGCGGCCGAGAGCGCCAGCGCCGCCCCGGGCCCGATGCTCCCGTGCGGCGTGCCGAGCACCCGGCCGGTGAGCCCGATAACCAGCGACGCGGCCAACGCCAGACCCATCAAGGTCCAGTATCGACGCCGGCGCTGTGCCTCGGCGATCGTACCCACATTCTCCGCGTCGCTCATCCGCCTGTCCCTTGCCCCTCATGGAAGATGTCCTCGATCCTCATTTCGAACAGCCGGGCGAGCTTGAACGCCAGCGGCAGCGAGGGATCGTATTTCCCCGTCTCGATCGCATTCACCGCCTGACGCGACACGCCGAGGCGACCGCCAAGCTCCGCCTGGCTCCAGTCCCGCTCCGCTCTCAAGACCTTCAATCTGTTGCGCACCGGCCCTCATCGTTGCGGACCGGCGCCCGCATCTGATGTTCTTCATTCTTGGAGGCCGAACGTGCCACAACCCTGCCGTTGTGTCAAGGAACCCTTACAGATCATCGGGCCAAGCTGACACCGCGGCCGCCGCCGGGGGCGCGCCGCCTCTGCTTGACCCTTCCGGGACGATGCGCCAAGGCGGCGCCTTCCTTTGTGCAGGTGCGAAGCCCAACCCAGCCGTGGACGAGAAAAGCCCCCCCAGCTTCCAGTCGCTGATCCTCACCCTCCACGATTATTGGAGCCGTCAGGGCTGCCTCATCCTCCAGCCTTACGACGTCGAGATGGGCGCCGGCACCTTCCACCCCGCCACCGCCCTTCGAAGCTTGGGCCCCAATCCCTGGAAGGCCGCCTACGTCCAGCCCTGCCGCCGTCCCACGGACGGCCGCTACGGCGAGAATCCGAACCGGCTCCAGCATTATTACCAATATCAGGTGATCCTGAAGCCGAGCCCGCCGGACCTCCAGGCCCTCTATCTCGGGTCGCTCGCCGCGATCGGGATCGACATGATGAAGCACGACATCCGCTTCGTCGAGGACGATTGGGAAAGCCCGACGCTCGGCGCCTGGGGGCTGGGCTGGGAAGTCTGGTGCGACGGCATGGAGGTGACCCAGTTCACCTATTTCCAGCAGGTCGGCGGCTACGACTGCAAGCCGGTCGCGGGCGAGCTCACCTACGGCCTCGAGCGCCTCGCCATGTACGTCCAGGGCGTCGACAACGTCTACGATCTCGCCTTCAACGATGAGGGCGTGAC
>DASWLY010000180.1:0-6422 GCA_036400035.1 Allosphingosinicella sp. | reverse complement strand
CCATCCGGCCGCTGACCATGTTCGAAGGGTCGTCGCGCTTCGGTGCGGCGGCCCTTCAACGTATCCGGCAACGTGTCCGGCTCTCGACCTGGGCGCCAGGAACGGCGCTCGCGGGCCAGGCGTTCAGGCGCCATGACCGACAAGCTCCCGACCGACCAGGGCCGTGCTCCCTGCCTCTACGACGAGCAGCTTCAGCGCCTGCAGCAGGAGAAGATGCTGCTCCAGCGTCGGGGCCGTGAAGAGCGGCCGGACTTGCTGGACTCGCCCCCCCCAGCGCTAAATGGTCCTCCTCCCCGCCGCTCGCGCGGCAGGGAGGCAAGACTTCGCGTTAGCCGGCGCTGATGCCCTTGTTGATCTGCTCCCACTGGTCGTGGCCGGAGCGGACCGACTGGTAGCATTCGCTGATCAGCCGCTGGGTATCCACCGACAATTCCTTGTCGGCCAGAGCGGCTTCCCACTTGCCGTTGAGATAGGATTCGCCGCGGTCGACCTCGGCGATCACCGCCTTGTCGTCGCGGCCGGTGACGGCGTCGCGAAGCGACAGGAACTGGCGGTGCGCCTTGGCGAGCAGGCTGCCGTCGTCTTCGGAGGTGCCGCCAAGCTCGCGGACCCGCTCGCGAAGCCGCTCGACCACCGTCTGGCGCTCCTGAGCACGCTGGCGGAACATCTCGGTGAAGGTCCCGCTCGTCGCCTCGCCGGCCGAGTGGCGATAGCCGTCGACGCTGTCGATCGTGGTCTCGATGAGGCTGTTGAGGACGCTGACGTCGTGGCTGTCGGGCATAAGCTTCTCCTTGGCTTGGGTTCGGCCACTCAACCCACATCAAGTCCTCAAGGGTCCGTGCCGGAACGGGAATAAGCGGCAGGACGTTCAATGGACTGGAAAGGGAGCCCCGACATGGCCGACGACGACAGCGAGCGCGGAAAGCGCGCCACCTTCGATCCCAAGACGGGGGAGGTCCACGGATCCGGCTCCGGCGCCGGCGGCGGCGGCAACAGGAATGAGGATTACGACCAGGATCCGATGGCCGGCGCCGGCTCCGAGCCGCCGCACGGGCCGCGCACGGCCGACGAGGCGGCCGAGCGCCCGATCGATCCGGACGAGGGGGTCTGAAATGACCGGCAAGGGCCATCCGCTGCCGGGCAGCGACGAAGCGCGGCACAACGAAATCCCCGAAGACGTGGCCGAGGAGAAAGGCCGCGGCGAGGACAGCAAGCCGGTGGTCCAGCCGGGCCGGGACGCGGTCAATCCCGACGGCGAGCGCTACCGCTACGACGACAACGGAAGGGCGGAGAAGATCTAGCAAGGCCCCTCTTCCGTCCTTCACGGGAGAGGAGGGCCCAACCCGGAGGCTTGGGAGGTGAGGGTCTTTCCGACGAATTGCTACAGACCCTCACCTCCCACCGCTTCGCGGCGGGCCCCTCCTCTCCCGCGAAAAGCGGGAGAGGAGCTCAGGCGCCGTGGCGCGTCCCGGCACCAGTCCGGCGCGGCGCGGGGACCCGACCGGAAATCCTGACGTTGGTCGGGTTCCCAGTATTTCAGTCAGGAGCATGATCATGGCCAATCAGAACGACCAGGGCGGCGGCCTTACGGGCAGCGAGCTTCAGCAGTCGCAGTCCGGCGGCGGCAGCGGCGAGTTCGGCGGCAATCGCGATCAGCAGCAGCGCAATGGCCAGCAGGGCGGCGCCGCGTCCGCTTCCGACATGGATCAGGCCGGCGGAAGCAGCGGCGGCGGCGGCTATGGCAGCGGCCAGAACCAGCAGAACCACCAGGGTCAGCAGGACGAAGGCGGGCAGGGCGGCCTCGGCGGCGGCGGCGATCTTCGCCAGGGGGGCGGCAGCTCCGAAGGCCAGTCGCGCGGCGAGAAGTTCGACGAAGCCCAGGGCGGCGGCCGCGGCAATTCCGACTTCCAGCAGGATCAGCAGGGCGGCCAGGGCGGCCAGGGCGGCTTCCAGCAACAGCAGCAGCAGGACCAGCAAAGCGGCCAGTCGCAGCGCGAAGGCGGTGCCGAGGTCGAGTTCCAGCAGGACCAGCAATCGCACCAGGACCGCGGCCAGAGCGGGATCGAGTTCGAGAGCGATCAGAGCTGACGACCGCTCCTTGACGATCATTGGAGGGCCGTCCCCGGGGCGGCCCTTCTTCGTGTGCGCGTAGCGGCCAGGGAACCACTCGCCGCGCCGCTCGTCTTGTTACGCATCAGTTACAAGATCGGGAGCAGGGCATGGCGGACCAGAATTCGGACCAGGGCGGCTCAGGCGGCTCGGGCGGCTCAGGCAACTCAAAGGGCAAAGGCGGCTCCGGCGGAGTCCTTCCCGACGCGCTCAAGGAAGCCGGCGCCCGCGCCGCCGAACTGGCCCAGAACCCCGTTGCCCGCTCGATGCTGGCGGCCGGGCTGGTCACCGCCGCGGCGGCTCTCACCGCCAATGCGCGGGTACGCAAATCCGTCCGCGACGCCGGCCGCGACGCGCTCGACACGGCCGAGGCGGCCGCGGACAGCGCCAGCAAGATCGGCGCCGCGATCGTCACGGCCGCGACCGACGCCGTCCGGCGCCTGCTGGCCGGAGCCGAGGAGAGCGGCGCCGAGGAGAGCGGGGCCGATGAGGGCGGCGGCGCCAAGGGCGGCGGCGGCTCGGCCGCCTCGTCCGGCCGCAAGAGCGGCGGCAAATCGGGCGGCGCCAAGGCCTCCGCGAAATCGTCCGGCGCCAAATCGTCCGGCGCCAAGGCCGGCACTTCCGCATCGACCGGCAAGTCCACCGGCAAGTCCACCGGGACCTCGGCGAAGAGCGCTTCGTCGGGCGGCGGCACAAGCGGCAAGGCGGCCTCCGCTTCCGGCGGCGGCGGCAAGTCGGCTTCCGGCGCCGGCAAGGGGGCCTCGGGCGGGCGCGGCAAGGCGGCCGGAGCGGCTTCGGGCGGCGGCGGCAAGGGCGGCTCGGGGGCCAGCGGCTCCACCGGCAGCTCGGGCAAGGGCGCTTCGAGCGGCGGCGGCCGTGGCGGCGGCCGCAAGAAGCCCGGAGCCGGCGCTTCGGCCTCGGGGGGCAGCAGCGGTGGCGGCGGCGGCACCGAGGGAGGCGGCTCGGAAGGCTAGAGCGAGTTCGACCAATCGCTCCAGGAATTTTTTGATGTGGTTTCCCAGCCGCTGGCTGTTCGAGCCTGCTCGAAAACGCTCTAGGTCACAGGTCGTCATTGCGAGGAGCGAAGCGACGCGGCAATCCTGTGGGCCTCCGAGGCCGCTCTGGATTGCTTCGTTGCGCTCGCAATGACGGACTGGATCAGCCTGGCGGGGCGTCAGAAGCTCAGTCGGCCGCCCATCGCCAGGATGAACACGCGCTGCTTGTCGACTCGGCCCTCGGTCAGCACGTCGGTCTGGGCGGCGGTACCGGCGTAGAAGCGCTCGTCGCGATTGATGGAGCTGGATTCCACGTCGGTGAGGCTGACCGCGGCGTCAAGCGAGATCCGTCCGCTCATCCGGTAGGTCGCTCCGGCATTGTAGTTGACGCGGTCGCCGTCCGGCACGCGCGGATCGCGGTTGGCGTCCCGGGTCGGGGTCGGGTCGATCTGAACCCCGGCCCGAAGCGTAAGCTGCTCGCCGAGCGACTGATCGAAGCCGACGGCAACGCTCCACGTATCCTTGTAGTTCTGGACGATCGCGTTGTTGACCGGGCCGGAGATGTCGAGGATGTCGAACTTGCTCCAGCCGAAATGGACCGCCTGGGCGTTCAGCGTCAGCCCCTCCGTCAGGCCCACGCGCGCACCGGCCAGCAATTGCCACGGCGTCGTGAAGCGGACCGTCGCCGGGCCGCTCGTGTTGCGCGGAGCGAGCGGGCCGACGAGTCCGGTGACTTCGATCGGCCCCTGGGTCTTGTGCGAGATCGCCGATTTGTAGGCAACGCCGATCGACACCCGCTCCGCCGGGCGGAGCTGAAGGCCCGCGCTCCAGCCGAGGTCCCAGCCATTGCCGGTGAGCCGGAGCCGGGCGTCGGGAGATCCCGGCGTCAGGTTCGGAAGGGCGTTGGAGAGCCAGGCGTCGCTATACTGGATGTTCAGAGCCGCTCCGACGCTGAGCCAGTCGGTGGCCTTCACGGCGACGGACGGCTGGAAGTCGAGCGTCAGCAGGCGCGTTCGAATGGCGGAATAGCGTTGCCAGCCGGACGGATCATATTGGCTGGTGAAGCTGAAGGGGGAGGTGACGGCGAGGCCGAGCGCGATGCGCTCGCCGAGCGGCAGCGCGAACGCGTTGTTCGGAGCGACGCCGCGAAGGATGGGGTCCCGGAGACGGGGCAATCCCCCGACCGGCTCCGGCGGAGCGCCCGGCCGGTCGATCAAGGTGCCGGCGTCGCTGACCCGTCCGCTCGGAAGGATGCCGGTCGCCCCGAAGGCCGCCTCGGCCTCGGTCACCCCGGCGATGGCCGCGGGGTTCCACCACAGCGACGCCGCGCCCTGATCGGCAACCTCTCCCGAATTCGCTCGGCCCCATCCCCTAACCGATTGTTCCTGGAGATAGAATCCCGCAGCCTCGGCCGTTCCGGCGGTCATAACCAGGGCCGCCGTCGTCCCGAAAAGCAACAGACGGGCTTCCGAGCGACCGCGCCCGCAACGTTTCCCAACCATTCTGATCCCCCGATTCAAACCCGTCGCCGCACCCCTGGGCTTAAGGGTTAGAAACGAAATCTTTGTTTCTCAACCTTTTTAATTTGTATCCGAATCGGATATTTGACGATCCTGATCCGGACCAATACGAGCCCCCCGGGCAACACCTAAACGGTTAACGCCCGAAACGTGCGTACGTCCGATTGTTCCACCGCCGCTTATATGCTTACCTCTTTGTATACCAAATGCTTGGGGCGACATTTATGAATCAACATTTCAGTCTGCCGGCGCACGAAGAAGCGATTTCGGTGGCGGTCGCCGCGGGGGGGCATTCGGGGAGTCTGCCGCTTCAGCATCGCGAGCGCCCGGCGGGGACCCGCCTGTTCGACCTCGGCCAGCTCGAAGTCAGCTGGGAAGCGGCGACCGGCACCTTGTGGACTCACATGACACCGGTCGCCCGGCCCAATTTCGACCGCGGCATGCTTCGCGATTTCCAGCGCTGGCAGGCCGAGATCGGGCGCGAGTTCGCCGATCCGGAGGAGGGGCTGAAATATCTGGTGCTCGGCTCCCGCTTTCCCGGCATTTTTAACCTCGGTGGTGATCTGGACCTGTTCGCGCGATTCATCGAAACGGGCGATCGCGACGGCCTGGTCCGCTACGGCCGCGACTGCGTCTCGATCCTCCACAACAACATGCGGCGCCTCGAGCTGCCGATCGTCACCATCGCCCTCGTCCAGGGCGACGCGCTGGGCGGCGGCCTCGAGGCAGTGCTCAGCTTCAACCTAGTCGTCGCCGAAAAGGGCGCCAAGTTCGGCCTGCCGGAGATCTCCTTCGGCCTGTTCCCAGGAATGGGCGCTCACAGCCTGCTGTCGCGCAAGATCGGTCTCGCCAAGGCCGAGGAGATGATGCTCTCCAACCGCCTCTACAGCGCGGAAGAGATGCACGAGATGGGCCTCGTCCACATCCTCGCGGAGCCCGGCTGCGGCGAGGAGGCGGTGCGCGCCTACATCGCCAGGAACGGCCGCCGGCACGCCGGCCATCGCGGCATCTATCAAGCCTCCAGCCTCTCCGATCCGGTCACGCTGGAGGAGCTCAACGCCATCGTGGAGATTTGGGCGGACAGCGCGCTCTGCCTGAGCCATGCGGACCTCAAGCTGATGCGGCGGCTGGGCAGCGCCCAGGCTAGGCTTGCATCCGTCTGAGGCTGCCGGGGGCGGGATCCGCTTCCGTCCATTCCTCGCCGCGCCCCTGCATCTGGAGCCTCCGGGTGATCACCGATTCCGGCACCGGCCGGCCCAGGAAGAAGCCCTGCGCGGCGGTGCAGCCGGCGCCGGTCACGTAGCCGAGCTGGGTCTCGGTCTCGATACCTTCGGCGACGATCTCCATGTCGAGCTCGGCGGCGAGGCTGACCAGAGCGTGGATGATCGCCCGAGCCTCGCGGCTCTTGGTCACGTCGGCGATGAAGGTGGTGTCGATCTTGATCTTGTCGAAGCGGTATTTCTTCAAATAGGTGAGCGACGAATAGCCGGTTCCGAAATCGTCGATCGACAGCTTCAGCCCGATCCTCTGGAACTCGCGGATCAGCGAATTCGACTGGGCGCTCTCCTCGAGCAGAACGCTTTCGGTGATCTCCAGCTCCAGCCGCCGCGCCGCCAGCCCCGACGTGTAGAGGGCCGACAGGATCATGTGGCTGAGGTGGAGGTCCTTGAGCAAAGCCGGCGACATGTTGACGGCGATGCTGACATCCTCCGGCCATTTCGCCGCGGCCGCGCAGGCCTGGTAGAGCACCCAGTGGCTGATCGGCGAGATGAGGCCGGTGCTCTCCGCGATCGGGATG
>DASWLY010000179.1:0-10141 GCA_036400035.1 Allosphingosinicella sp. | reverse complement strand
CAGGGTCCAGCGGGTCGCCCGTCGGGACGTTCGGTTGTGGGACGAGCGCTTGCGCAAGAACCCCGGCGCCTCGGTGCCAATTTGCAAAGAGAAGGCACGAAGGCGCAAAGGCGCGACGTAGAGAGCCCGTCTTCTACGTCGCGCCTTTGCGCCTTTGCGCCTCCTCTCAAAAGATCCAGGGCCTGCCGGCCGTCGAGGAGACGCGCGCGAGGCGAGGGCGCCGGGCGCCGAGCGGCTCCACCCTGGATGCCGAACCAAGTTCAGCATGACGGCAGAGGCTTACGCCCTGCCCTCGCCTCCCGGGCTGGCCGTGCCGCTCGGGCTCCGTCCCGTATCGCCGCCGCCCAGATCACCCTTGTCGCCGACCGTGCCGGAGCCGATCTCGCCGCGCGCCGCGCCGGCGCCGATCGCTTCGGCGCCGGTCGGGCCTCCGCTCAGCCGCTCGGCGCCCGGCTGAGCCTTCGCCGCCGCATCGGCCAAGGCGCCCGAAGCGTCGCCGAGCGCCGCCGCTTCCGCCGCGATCGCACCGTCCTTGCCGTCGAGGCCGGGGGAGGCCGCGCCCATCGGGCCTGAGCCGCCCAGCATGTCGCCGGGCACTCCGCCTTGGGTGCCGCCGGTGCCGCCGAGGGTTCCGCCCGAAGGCTCGCCCCGGCCCGCGATCGTGCCGCCGCCGCTCGATCCGCCGGCGCCGCCGATATCCTCGCGGTCATGGTTCGCAAGCGCCGCCTCGTTGAGGCCGTTGCCGATATCCGGTTGCCGCTCCCGTTCGTCCATCGCGCGCGCTCCTGCTGTTCCGATTCGCCTCCGCCAACGGCCGCGCGCGCCGCCTGTTCCGCTACGGAGCGGAGGAACCGAGGACCGAGCGCAGCAGAGTCCTCGCCAGCCGCTCGCGCGCACCCGGCGGGAGGGCGGCGACGGCCTCGTGCATGGCCGCCGCGCCCCGGCAAAGGCTGTCGGGGCTGGACCTCGCGCGCAGCTCGCGGTCCTGAAGCATGGCCTGGACCGGCACGCCCGGCTCGATCTTGCCGACCGCGGCCAGCCAGGCGAGGAAATCCTCCTTCGTCGCGAGAGGTACGGCGGGAGCGCGGCCCGTGCCGGCTTTCGCCGCTTCGACGAGCGCGACACCATAATCGTCGAGCCCGGCCGGAGCGGCGCCGGCAAGGGCCTCGCGGCTGAAGAAGCCGCGATCGCCCACGGTCGCGCAGAGCCGGACGTCCTGCCCGCCGAGCGCCCGAAGCAACGCCCCCTCCCGAGCTTCGATCGCCACCAGCAAGGGCCCGGGCGCGGCGAGGATCGCGCCGTGGCGGCTGCGCAGGAAACGCTCGATTCCGGCATAGGCCAACCGCCGCGCCTCCGCCTCGGGCTTGCCGGCGAGGGTGGCGGCGATCGCCTGATGGTCGAGCGGGAAATCGCGTCGAATCGCTTCCAGGGTCCGGGCCGGCGCTCCGGCGGGCGGCTGGGCGGCGACGGGGGCGGAGGCGGCCAGGAGGATCAGCAGGGCGGCTAACTTACGCATCGGCGAGGCTTTCGTCGGGGGATTTCCTCCGGACTAGCGCAATGGCGGCGGGAGGCAAGCCGCGGCGGCCGTTCCGCTCAGCTCTCGACGACGATCTCGGTGCGGAGCGAATTGGCGATGAAGCAGCGCTCGTGGGCCTCGTGGTGGAGCCGCGCCAGGGCGTCGGCGGCGGGGGCGTCGCCCACGAACTCGATCTCCGGCCGAAGCACGATCCGGGTCATCGCCATCTTCCCCCTTTCGTCCTTGCCCATCGTCCCCCGCGCCTCGTCGCGATAGGCGGCGACGTCGAGCCCGGAGTCCCGCGCCATGTGGAGGAACCAGAGCATGTGGCAGGAGGAGACGGAGGCGACCAGCGCCTCCTCCGGGTCGACTCCGGCCGGATCCGACATCGGGGCCGGAACCACATGCGGAGAGGAGGAGCCGGCCACGAGGGCGCCGCCGTCGAAGCTCCAGCTGTGGGCCCGGCCGTATCGGCCCTCGCGAAAGCCTCCGCCGGAGCGCCACTCGACCGTCGCCACGTAGTCAGTCATGGTGACTCCTACTCTTCTTCCCTTTTTCGTCATTCCGGCGAAAGCCGCAATCCATGAACACCGAGAATGCCGTCTTGCCGCAATCCGTGTTCATGGATCCCGGATCAAGCCCGGGATGACGGCTGGGGCACCGCCCTCACCCAACCTCAGGCCGCCGTCCGCTCCAGGAACGCCGTCTCGCGCTCCACCCAGCCGGCGAAGCTCGGCCGCGCCAGCATCCGCCCGGCAAACTCCGCCACCTTCGGGTAGCGGCCGGAGTCGATGGTCATCCCGAGGTGGCGGAAATTGGCGAAGGCCGTCGCCACCGCGATGTCGGCGAGCGTGATGGAATCGCCGACCAGCCAGCCGCTCTCGGGGATCGTGCGCTCGAGATAGTCGAGGATCGGCGGGAGCTCCTCCTTCTCGGCCTTGTCCGCCGCGTCGAGATCGCCCTCGCGGCCGAGGAAGCGGGGCGCGACGATGCGGTTGAAGAACATCTTGGCCCCGCAGGCGCACAGGATCGTGTCGGCGAATTCGTCGAACCAGATGACCCGTGCTCGCGCCTGCGGCTCGGCCGGGATCAGGGCCGGCTCCGGATATTTGGCTTCGAGATAGTGGATGATGGCGGAGGAATCCGAGATGGCGAAGTCGCCGTCGCTGAAGCCGGGCATCTTCCGGAAAGGGCTGGCGGCGAGGAAGCCGGGATCGTTGGAGCCGAGCCCGAGCGGCTTGAGCTCGAGCTCAATCCCCTTCTCGGCGCCATAGGCCAGCACCTTGCGCACGAACGGCGACAGCGACGCTCCGTAGACGATCATCACGAACCTCCCTTTTAAGTTGCAACACGCAACCTATACCGGCGGAGCGCCTACCGCAAGCGGCCGAAGCGAAGCCCGATCCAAAGGGTGCGGGGCGTTGCGCGTTCCTCGATGCCGTCGCCGCTGATCCCGGCGAGGATGCGAGCGTTGGTTAGGTTCTCCGCCCGCGCCTCGATCGCGACGGCGCGGCCGATCGGGAACAGGCCCGCCGCGTCCAGCGTGAAGGCGCCCGGCAGCTTCTGGCGGTTGAGATCGTCCTCGAACTGGGCGCCGCTGTAGCGCGCGGTGACGGAGGCGCCGGCGCCTCCGGCGGCCCAGGCCAAAGTCGACGACAGGCTGTGCCGCGGGGTCTGCGCCGGCCTGAGGCCGTCCAGCGCCAGCGCCGCCCCGCTCGCCTTCACTTCGGCATCGGCCCACGACCAGCCGCCCGACAGGGCCCAGGCGCCCACCGCGTAGCGCGCTTCCAGCTCGATGCCCTTCGCCTCGATCGAGTCGAGATTGCCCCGCCGCCGGTAATCCCCGCCGGCGGCGACGAAGCCGACGCCGGGGAAGGTGCCGGGTCCTCGCCCTAGCGTGACGTTGGCGATCGCGCCTTCCAGCCGGTTGGAAAAGGCGGTGAAGCCGATCCGGGCCCGCGGCGCCGGCCGCCAGTCGAGGCCCGCCTCGATCCCGCGAAGGCTTTCGGGATCGAGCTCGGCATTGGCGGCGGTCGCATCGATGCCGACCCGGAAGGGACGGTAGAGCTCGTTCAGGGTCGGCAGCCGCCAGCCCAGATAAGCCGCGCTGCGCAGGGTCAGCCCGTCGGCCGCGCGCCAGGCAATCCCCACCCGCCCGGTCGGCTCCCAGCCCGAGCGGTCACGGAAAGCCGTGTCGGTGAGCACCGCCCCGGTCGCCGGCACCCGCTCGTTCAGCCGGCCGTTCGAGAGGGTCCAGCGGTCGATCCGCCCGCCGGCGGTGAGAGTCACGGGCTCCGCCGTCCAGGCCGCCTCGCCGAAGCCGCCCAGCGTCTGCGTCCGCCCTCCGGCGACCCGTCCCCGAGTGCTTGCGCCGGCGACGAAGGCGAAGCGCTCCCGGGTCTCGCCCTCGGTCGCTCGCCAGTCGCCGCCGAGCCTTAGCTCGAGGCCGGAGCTGACCTTCGGCCGAGCCTCGAGGCGCGCTCCAAGGCCGGTCGCGGGGACGCTGAACTGCTCCGAGGTGCGGTTCGCCGCCATACGCCCCGAATTGACGCTGGCGAAGCTGTTGTAGAAATCCCGGGTCTGCACATAGGCGAGAGCGCTCCACCGACGCCCGACCAGCCGGAGCGAAGCGTCGGCGCCGCGAGTCCGGATGTCCGAGAAGGCCGTCCCCCGTTCGCGCTCGTCGGAAAAGGCCAGCCCGCTCGCCTGAAGCTCGGTCCCGCCCGGGAGCGGCGCCACCGCGCGCACCGCCAGGCTCATCTGCTCGAAGGGCGCGGGACGGTCGGCGGGGCCGCGTTGCTCGCGCACGATCGGGATGAACCCGTCCCCGCGCTGCCAGGCGCCCGAGACGGCGACGAAGCCGCCGCCCAGCGGCAGGCCGAGCCCGGCGAAGGCGTCGAGGCCGTCGCGGCTGCCGTAAGCGAGGCGCCCGTGCGGCCCGCGCAGCTGCACAGGCGTGGCGCTGGCAAGCTCGACCGTTCCGGCGAGAGCGCCCGGCCCCTGGACGCCGCTGCCGCCGCCGCGGGTCACTCGAGCCTCGCCCAGCCGCTCGGGATGGAAAGCCGGCCAGCTCACCCAGCCGCCGAACGGGTCGGTCTGCGGAACGCCGTCGAGGACGAGCAGGACCCGGCTCGACGCGTTGCCGCCCAGGGCGCGCAGGGTCGCGCCCTGGCTGGTCGGGTTGGCCGACCGGGAGTCGGAGCGGCGGAAGAGCTGGAATCCGGGGACGTCGCGGAGCACCTCCTCGAGCCTGCCCGAGGCGGAGCCGGTGAGCCGGCCGCGGTCGATGACGATGGTGTCGAACACCGCCTCGCCGGCGGCGGCGCCGAGCCCGCGGCCGGTGACGACGATGTCGGGAGCCGGCGCGGGCGCGGCGGAGAGCAGGAGCGGGAGGAGGAACGGCACGAGCGCGCCCTACTCCCCTATGTCATTGCAGCGAAAGCCCGTCATTGCGAGCGAAGCGAAGCAATCCAGTGCGGCCTCGAAGACCCGCTGGATTGCTTCGACGCTTCGCTCCTCGCAACGGCGCCCTTAGCGCGAAGCGTACCTTTTGCGGCCGCCGCTGCGGCCCTCGCCCTGCGGGCGCGCCGGCCGGGCGCTGAAGCGCTTGGACGGACGGCCGCGGGAGTGACGCTCCTCGCGCTCGGGGCGCTCGACGATCTGGATCGGCGAGTTGGCCCTTGCCGTCTTGATCCGCGCGGCTTCGGCGTTGAAGCCTTCGGGCAGCGGCACCGGCGTGAGCGTCTGCTTGGTCAGCCGCTCGATGCCCTTGAGGTAGGGCCGCTCGTCCTCGGCGCAATAAGCGATCGCCACGCCCGCGGCGCCGGCACGCGCGGTGCGGCCGATGCGGTGGACATATTGCTCCGACACGTTGGGCAGGTCGAAGTTGATGACGTGGCTGACGCCCGAGACGTCGATTCCGCGCGCGGCGATGTCGGTCGCGATCAGGATCTTGACCTTGCCGTCCTTGAACTCGGCCAGAGCCCGCTCGCGCTGCGGCTGGCTCTTGTTGCCGTGGATGGCGTTGGCCGGGATACCGGTCTGGGCGAGCTGCTTAACGATCCGGTCCGCGCCATGCTTGGTGCGGCTGAAGATCAGCACCCGGTCCATCGAGCCGCCCTTCTTGCCGGGAGCCGCCGCTCCGAAGCCGACTCGAAGCATCATGGTCAGCAAAGCGGGCTTCTCGGCCTGGTTGACGTAGGTCACATATTGCTCGACCCGCTCGACCGTCGAGGCGACCGGAGTCACCGCCACCTGCTCAGGGTCGGTCAGGAACTTGTCGGCGAGATCCCGGATCGCCTTCGGCATCGTCGCCGAGAAGAACAGGCTCTGCCTTTTCTCCGGCAGGAAGCGGACGATCTTCTTGAGGTCGTGGATGAAGCCGAGATCGAGCATCTGGTCGGCCTCGTCGAGGACGAGGATCTCGACCTGCCTCAGGTCCAGCCAGCGCTGCTCGACGAGGTCCAGCAGCCGGCCGGGCGTGGCGACGAGCACGTCGACTCCGCGCGACAGGTCCTGCCGGTTCTTGTTGATCGAGGTGCCGCCGAAGACGGTGGCGACGCTGATATGGCTGAAGCGGCCATAGGCGCGGGCGCTCTCGGCGATCTGCGAGGCGAGCTCGCGGGTCGGGGCGAGCACCAGCATGCGGCAGGCGCCGCGCTGGGGCCGCTTGCCGCTCGCGATGAGCCGGTCGATCGACGGAAGCATGAAGGCGGCCGTCTTGCCGGTGCCGGTCTGCGCGATACCGAGCAGATCCTTGCCCTTGAGCAGGATCGGGATCGCCTGCTCCTGGATCGGGGTGGAGGTGGAATATTCCTTCAGAGCGAGCGCCTGGAGGACGGGCTGCGACAGCCCGAGATTTTCAAAAGACATGATAACTCACTATATTGGTGCGGCGCCCCACGCAGCCGGAACGGCGCGCGGAAACGCGGCGGGTTTCTGCCAACCCGCGTGAAAAGGGTAGACTTGGGTAATTGACGAAACGGAGCCGGCCCAGGAGGGCGTTCACGCTGCAATGACGTTTCGCTGAGAGCCATATGGGGGAGAAAGACTAAGAAATCAACTCATGGTCCGCGCGTCATCCCGGCGCAAGCCGGGATCTCGGGGAGACCCGCCGAGGCTTCTCGACCGAGGTCCCGGCTTTCGCCGGGATGACGGGGGGTCAGATCCGCGCCACCCTCGCCAGCAGCCGGTCTATCCCGGCCACCGCCTCCGGCTCCTCCAGCGTCGGCGCATGACCGACGCGGGGCACCGTCGCGGCCTCCATGGCCGGATTCTCGGCCAGCATCCGGTCGACGGTGGCCCGGCTCAACAGATCCGAAATCCCGCCATGGACGACCAGCGAGGGTACCCCCTTCAGCGCCGCGAACGCGCTCCACAGGTCGAAGCCGGTGTCGCCGCCCGGCTGGCGGAAAGGCTCGGCGATGCGCATGTCGTAGTCGAAGACGATCCGCCCCCCCTGCGTCAGCTTGCACAGCCTCTTGGCGTAGACGAGCCACTGGCCGGTATCCCAGTCGGGGTAGCGGTCGCTCTGGGCCTCGCACAGGAAGCGGGCGGCGTGGAGCCAGGTCGGCCAGCTCTGCGAGCGCCCGACATAGGAGCGGATATGCTCGAGCCCGCCTTGCTCCAGCTCGGGTCCGATGTCGTTGAGCAGGGCGCCGGCGATCCGCTCCTTCCCGGCCAGCGCCAGAAGCATGGTGATGAGCCCGCCGAGGGAGGTGCCGAACAGGACGAAGCGCCGGAGCCCCAGCTCCGCGATCAGCGCCTCCACGTCCTGCCAGTAGGTCGGCGGCACGTAGGTCATCGCGTCCTTGGCATAGTCGCTCTGCCCCCGCCCCCGCAGATCGACGCAGATCAGCCGCCATTCGCCCTTCAGCCGGTCGGCGACTCCTTCGAAGTCGCGGGCGTTGCGGGTAAGGCCCGGAATGCAGATGATCGGCGGCCGCCTCCCGTCGCCGCCCTCATAGTCGCGATAATGGAGGCGCAGGCCGTCGCCCGCAGACCACCATCCGTCCGACCAGACCGCCATGTCCGCCCCCTTTCGCGGCATATTGCGGGGAAGCGCGGGCGCTTCAAGCCTTAGGTGGCGCTGCCGACCTTGTTGTCGACCGCGATGAACGTGTTGTCGATCTGGGTACCCAGATTCTGGAAGGCGACGACGGCGGCGACGGCTATGAGTGCCGCCACCAGTGCGTATTCGATCGCGTTACCGCCCCTGCAGTCGCGTAATATGTGGCGAAGATGGCGCATCGGATCCCCCGTCGAAGTCCATAGAGTGACTTCAAAACGCTAACCGGCGGTTAAGCGGCCCGCCGGAACTCCGGCCATGGGGCAGGGTTTGGGTGCAATGCCCCCCCTTCCGCCCCCCTACCGCCCCGAACCCGCGATCCTAGAGCTCGGCGAGGCCTTTTACGATCCGGTCCAGGCCGCCGATTTCCCGCGCACGCTCCTTCGCTTCCGCAACGACCGCTGGGCTCCGGCGGTCGGGCTGGGCGGACTTTCGGATGACGAGTGGATCCGGCATTTCGGGCGGTTCGAGCCGCTGCCGGACAATCTCCCCAACCCCTTGGCGCTGCGCTACCACGGCCATCAGTTCCGGGTGTACAATCCCGACATAGGCGACGGGCGCGGCTTCCTCTTCGCTCAGCTTCGGGACTCGCAAGGACGGCTGCTCGATCTCGGCACCAAGGGTTCGGGCCGGACCCCCTACAGCCGCTTCGGCGACGGGCGGCTGACCCTCAAGGGCGGGATCCGCGAGGTTCTGGCGACCGAGATGCTGGAAGCGCTCGGGGTCGAGACGTCGAAGACCTTCTCGCTGATCGAGACCGGCGAGGCGCTGGAGCGCAACGACGAACCCTCGCCGACCCGCTCGGCGGTGCTCGTCCGGCTCCAGCACAGCCACATCCGCATCGGCGCCTTCCAGCGGCTGGCCTATTTCCAGGAGACGGACAATCTCGCCCGGCTCACCGATTACTGCCTGCGCCATTACTACGGGGACGAGGGCGGCGGCGACGCACCCACGCGCCTCCTCGCCCACGTCGTCGGGGAGGCGGCGCGGCTGGCCGCGTCCTACATCGCCGCCGGCTTCGTCCACGGCGTGCTCAACAGCGACAACATCGCGATCACCGCGGAAAGCTTCGACTACGGGCCCTGGCGGTTCACCCCTTATTGGGACGGGCATTTCACCGCCGCCTATTTCGACCATGCCGGCCTCTATTCCTTCGGTCGGCAGCCCGAGGCGATCCACTGGGACGTTCTGCAGCTCGCCGCCTCGCTGCGCCTGCTCGCCGAGGTCGAGGCCCTCACCCCGGCGCTCGACTCCTTTCCGGGCGAGTTCCAGGGCGAGCTGGTGACGGCGATGTTCGCCCGCCTCGGCATCCGTCCGGGCGACCCGGAGCGGGATGCGGCCCTGCTCGTCGCGCTGGAGACGGCGCTGGCGGCGAAGACGGTCACCATCGACCGCTTCTTCTTCGACTGGCGCGGCGGCCGGCGGCGGGGCCCGTCGCCCGCCGACAATGTGTACGATAGTGACGCTTTCGCCGATTTTCGCCAGTCTGTCGAACGTTGCGACACGGTGGAGGGAGCCCTCGACCATCCCTATTGGACGGACGAGTCGCCCTGCTCGATGCATATCGACGAGGTGGAGGCGATCTGGAGCCGGATCGACGAGGCGGACGACTGGACCGCCCTCTACTCGAAGATCGAAGCGATCAGGCGCATGGGCGAGGCCATGCGGGGCGCGGCTTGACCGCCGCAGCCAAAAATGGTGGGTCAGCCGCCATGGCGACCTTGAGCTCGATCGAACCGGCCACCGGGGCAAATCTGTGGACGGGCCAAGTCGGCGACGTCGAGTCCGAAGTCGCCCGCGCCCGCTCCGCCTGGGCGAGCTGGGCGGCCCGTCCGCTCGCCGTCAGGATCGAGACCCTGCGCCGCTTCGCCAACGCCGTTCGCGGACAGAAGGACGCCTTCGCCGACCTCATCGCCCGCGAGACCGGCAAGCCGCTCTGGGAGACGGCGACCGAGGTCGACGCCGTCGTCAACAAGGTCGACATATCGGTCACCGCTTATTCGGAGCGGAGCTCGCAGCGGCGGCTGGAAGGCGCGCTCGGCGCCCGGGTCGCCGTCCGCCACAAGCCGCACGGCGTGCTGGCGGTGCTCGGCCCCTACAATTTCCCGGCGCATCTGCCGAACGGGCATATCGTCCCGGCTTTGCTCGCCGGCAATGCGGTGGTGTTCAAGCCCTCGGAGAAGACGCCCGCCGTCGGCGAGATGCTGGTGCGGCTCTATCACGAGGCCGGAGTGCCGGAGGATGTCGTTCGCTGCGTCCAGGGCGGAGTGGACGTCGGCAAGGCCCTGGCCGCGAGCGCGGGTATCGACGGCCTGCTCTTCACCGGCTCGGCCCGGGCCGGCCTCGCCCTCCACCGCCAGTTCGCCGACGCGCCGCAGAAGATCCTCGCGCTCGAGATGGGCGGCAACAACCCGCTCGTCGTCTGGGATGCCAAGGACATAGCGGCCGCCGCGGTGATCGCCGTCCAGTCCGCCTTCATGAGCTCGGGCCAGCGCTGCACCGGCGCGCGCCGGCTGATCGTCCAGGAGGGCGCTCACGAGCCGCTCCTCGCCGAGATC
>DASWLY010000178.1:0-2348 GCA_036400035.1 Allosphingosinicella sp. | reverse complement strand
TGGCCTCGCCGCGGCGCCGGCACGGGCCGCACCGCAGGCTTCGCCGCCGGCCGCCGCGGCCCTGGGTTATGAGCGGCTCGATCCGATTTTCGCCGATTACCAGCGGGAGAACCACATACCCGGCCTGATCTATGGCGTGGTGGTGGACGGGCGGCTGGCGCATGTGCGCGGCTTCGGAGTGCAGGACCTGAAGGCGAGGCGGCCGGTGACGCCCGACAGCCTGTTCCGGATCGCGTCGATGACCAAGGCGTTCACGGCGCTCGGCCTGCTCTCGCTTCGCGACCGGGGCCTGGTCTCGCTCGACGCGCCGGTCGAAGACTATGTGCCGGAGCTCAAGGGCTGGCGTTATCCCACCCTCGACTCGCCGCGGATCCGGGTTCGCGATCTGCTCCACCACAATGCCGGCTTCGTCACCGACGATCCCTGGGGCGACCGGCAGACCCCGATGCCCGAAGCCGAGTTCACCCGGCTTCTGAGCGCGGGGATGCCGTTCACCCGGGCGCCGGGGCTGCAGATGGAGTATAGCAATTTCGGCTACGCTTTGCTCGGCCGGGTGGTCGCCAACGTCTCGGGCCTGCCCTACCGGACCTATATGGAGAGGACCCTGCTTCAGCCGCTCGGGATGCGGTCGAGCGGGTTCGAGGTCGGCGAGTGGCCGCGGGGGCGCCGGGCGATCGGCTATCGCTGGGAGGACGGGCGCTGGAGCGAAGAGCCGGATATGCGTCACGGCGCGTTCGGGGCGATGGGCGGGCTCCAGACCAGCGCCGGCGACTATGCGCGCTTCATCGCCTGGCTGCTCTCCGCCTGGCCGCCGCGCGACGCGGCGGAGGCGGGCCCGGTGAAGCGGGCGACGGTGCGCGAGCTCGTCCAGGGCTCCGGTTTCGCGGAACAGCGGGAGCGCCGGCTCGACGGACGCCCCTGCCCGCAGGCCGTGACCTACGGGATGGGAATGCGCGTGTTCAACGATTGCGAGCTGGGGACGGCGCTCAACCATGGCGGCGGCTATCCGGGCTACGGCTCCGGCGTTCTGCTCCTGCCCGATCGCGGCGTCGGCCTGTTCGTCTTCAGCAACCGCACCTATGCCGGTGGAAGCGAGGCCTTGTGGCGGGCGGCGTCGGCGCTGAACGCGGCGGGCCTGCTCCCCGAGCCCGCGCGGCCGGTGAGCGCCGCGCTGGCCGAGGCCTATGCCGCCGCCCGCCTCATGTACCGTCGGGGCGACGTGCTGGCGATCAGGGGCAGGCTGGCGGGCAATTTCCTGATGGACCGCTCGGCCGCCCACTGGCGCCGCGACATCGCCGCGATCAAGAGCCGCGTCGGGGCGTGCGAAGGCGACATGCCGGTCTACGCGCGGGGCGCGATGTCGGCCAATTTCCGCTGGGTCTGCGAGCGGGGAACCGTCGACGGCGAGATCCTGCTCGCGCCGACGACTCCCGTGACGATCCAGCGGCTTCGACTGACGGTGACCCCGCCTCGGCCCGGCTGATCTGGCTTGTTCCTCGGCCCGTGACGGCCCTTGCCAACCGATGCGCTACCGGCGGAAAAGCGGGTGACGGGTTCGATGGAGGGACGGAAGGCGTGACACGCTTCAAGCTCGTGGCGGCCGCGGCGGCGCTTCTGGCGGCGCAATCGGCATATGGGAGCGGCATGACCACGGGCCGGGCGGACGCGGTCAGGAAGGCGGTCGACGGCGCCTTCCGGCCGCTCATCCGGGAGCATGACATCCCCGGCCTGGCGATAGCGGTGAGCGTCGACGGCGAAGAGCATTTCTTCACCTATGGCGTGGCGTCGCGGGAAGGCAATGTGCCGGTTTCCAAGGAGACGATCTTCGAGATCGGCTCGATCAGCAAGGTCTTCACGGCGACCCTCGCCTCCCTTGCCGAGGCTTCCGCCAGGCTTTCCTGGGCCGACCACCCGAGCCGATTCATCCCCGAGCTGAAAGGCACGCCCTTCGACCGGGCCACCCTCCTGAACCTCGGCACCTACACCGCCGGCGGCCTTCCCCTCCAGTTCCCGCGGGAAGTCGGCGACCACGGCGCCATGCTGGCCTATTTCCGCAAGTTCGAGCCGACCGCCGAAGCCGGGACGCAACGCACCTATTCGAACCCGAGCCTGGGGCTCCTGGGCCATGTCGCGGCCCGTGCCCTCGGCGGCGATTTCTCGACGTTGATGGAGGAGAGGCTGTTCGCGAACCTGGGGCTGGGCGGCACGTATATCCGGGTCCCGGAGCCGGCGATGAGCCGCTACGCCTGGGGCTATGATCGGGCGAACGAGGCCGTTCGAGTGAACCCGGGGCTATTCGCCGAGGAAGCCTATGGGGTGAAGACCAACGCCGCGGACATGATCCGCTT
>DASWLY010000177.1:0-2424 GCA_036400035.1 Allosphingosinicella sp. | reverse complement strand
CGGAGCGGCTCCGGCGGCTGGAAAAGGCGAGGGGACTGATGCGCCGCCACGGCCTGGGCTCGATCCTGATCGAGCCGGGAGCCTCGCTCGATTACTTCACCGGAGTTCGCTGGGGGCGAAGCGAGCGGCTGACCGCGGCGCTCATCCCGGTCGAGGGGGACCCGATCGTCTTCACCCCCTTCTTCGAGGAGCCTTCCGTCCGCGAGAGCCTCGCGGTTGCCGCGGAGGTCCGGACATGGGTGGAGCATGAGGACCCGCTGAAGCTGGTCGCCGGAGCGTTGCGCGACCGGAAAGTGGCGAACCGGCCGGTCGGGATCGAGGAGACGGTGCGCTTCTTCGCCGTCGACGGGCTGCGCCGGGCGCTGCCGCGCGCCGATATAAGGAGCGGCGCCCCGGTCGTTCGCGGTTGCCGGATGATCAAGTCGCCGGCCGAGATCGTGCTGATGCAAAAGGCCGCCGAAGTCACGATCGCCGCCTATCGCCATACCTACGGGCGGATCGAGAAGGGGATGACCCCGGCGCAGATCGGAGCGATCATGAACGGCGCCACCACGGCGCTCGGCGGGCGCCCGGAATTCGCCCTCATCCTGCTCGGCGAGGCGAGCGCCTATCCGCACGGCACCGGCAAGCCGCAGCAGGTGAGGGAAGGGGAGGTGGTGCTGATGGACTGCGGCTGCACCGTCCACGGCTATCAGTCCGACATCTCGCGCAGCTTCGTCTTCGGCGAGGCGAATGCGGAGCAGCGCAAGGTGTGGAGCCAGATGCGCAGGGGCCAGGACATCGCCTTCGCCGCGGCCAGGATCGGAGCGACGGCCGGAAGCGTCGACGACGCGGTGCGGCGCCAGTACGAGGCGTGGGGCTACGGTCCGGGCTACAAGCTCCCCGGCACCTCGCACCGCACCGGCCACGGCATCGGCATGGAGGGGCACGAGCCGGTCAACTTCGTCCACGGCGAGACGACGAGGCTCGCACCCGGAATGTGCTTCTCGAACGAGCCGGGAATCTACCTGCCCGGCAAGTTCGGGATCCGCCTGGAGGACTGCCTCTACATGACCGCGGCCGGCCCGCGCTGGTTCTCGACCCCGCCGCCGTCGATCGACCGGCCTTTCGGCTAGCCGTCATTGCGAGGAGTGAAGCGACGAAGCAATCCAGTCGCGGCGCCCGTCGGCAAGCTTCGGACTGGATTGCTTCGCTACGCTCGCAATGACGGTTCCTCGACTCCCCTAGAAGGGCTCGTCGCCCGGCTTGGGCGGCGCGACATGGGCCGGCGCGTGGGGGGGCTCTATGTCGACGGGCTCCATCGGGTCCAGCTCGCCTTCCCATTTGGCGACGACCACGCTCGCCACCGCATTGCCGACGACGTTGGTGGCGGAGCGGCCCATGTCGAGGAAGTGGTCGACGGCGAGGATGAGCAGCAGGCCCGCCTCGGGGATGTTGAACTGGGCCATGGTGGCGGTGATCACGACGAGGCTGGCGCGGGGCACGCCCGCCACGCCCTTCGAGGTGATCATCAAGGTGAGCAGCATCAGGATCTGCTGGGTCATCGACAGCTCGATGCCATAGGCCTGGGCGACGAAGAGGGTCGCGAAGGTCATGTACATCATCGAGCCGTCGAGGTTGAAGGAATAGCCGAGGGGAAGCACGAAGCTGGCGATCCGCGGCGGGACGCCGAACCGGTCCAGGGCTTCGAGGGTACGCGGATAGGCCGCCTCGGAGGAGGCGGTGGAGAAGGCGAGGACGATCGGATCGCGGATGTAGCGGACGAGAAGCCGGGTGCGGCTTCCGACGATCAGGAAGCAGACGCCCAGCAGAAGGACCCAGAGCAGGACCAGTCCGACATAGAAGCTGCCCATGAAATAGCCGAAGGTGCCGAGGATCGACGGGCCGCGCTGAGCAACGGTGGAGGCGACGGCGGCGAAGACCGCGAAGGGCGCGAAACGCATCACATAGTCGGTGATGACGAGCATCACCTTGACCAGGGCCTCGGTCGCCCGGACCAGAGGCCGGGCCGGCTCGCCGACGGCGGTGATGGCGACTCCGACGAACAGCGAGAAGACGACGATCTGGAGGATGCTGTTCTCGGACATCGCCCGGATCATCGATTCGGGGAAGATGTTGCCGAAGAACTTGACGATGTCGAAGGCGGAGCGGTCGATTCCGGCCGAAGCGTCGACCGGGGGGAGCGGTAGGCCCAGGCCCGTGCCCGGCTGGAACAGGGTGACCAGAATGAGGCCCAGCGTCAGCGAGACGAGGCTCGCCGCGACGAACCAGCCCAGCGCCTTGGCTCCGACCCGGCCGAGCGCCGCGGTGTCGCCCATATGGGCGATCCCGACGACGAGGGTCGAGAAGACCAGGGGCGCGATGATCATCTTGATCAGGCGCAGGAACAAAGCGGTGACGATACTGAGATATTCGGCAATCGTC
>DASWLY010000176.1:0-14565 GCA_036400035.1 Allosphingosinicella sp. | reverse complement strand
CTCGATCACCCCGAAGAATCGGGGACCTAACCGTCGTCCCGGCGAACGCCGGGATCTGGTGGAGACCCGCCGCGACTTCTCGACCTGGGATCCCGGCTTTCGCCGGGATGACGGTCAGGCGGCCGCCACCGTCTGCTCGATGACTCCGAAGATCGGATGCCCCGCTTCGTCGTCCATCCAGATGCGCACCGAGTCGCCGCGCTTCAAAAACTCCGTCTTCGGCTTGCCTTCGAGGATGGTCTCGACGGTGCGCACCTCGGCGATGCAGCTATAGCCGAGGCCGCCCTGATCGATCGGCTTGCCGGGGCCGCCGTCCGGATCGCGGTTGGAGACGGTACCGGAGCCGATGATCGAGCCGGCGCCGATGTTCCGGGTCCTGGCGAGGTGGGCGATCAGGGTTCCGAAGTCGAAGGTCATGTCGACGCCCGCATCGGCCCGGCCGAAGGGGCGGCCGTTCAGATCGACCTTGAGGGCGCCGTGGAGCTTGCCGTCCCGGAAGCGGTCGCCGAGATGCTCCGGGGTGACGAAGACCGGCGACAAGGCCGAGGCGGGCTTGGACTGGAGGAAGCCGAAGCCCTTGCCGAGCTCGCCCGGGATGAGATTGCGCAAGGAGACGTCGTTGACGATTCCGACGAGCAGGATGTGAGCCGTCGCGTCGTCCGCCGTGATCCCCTGGGGGACGTCGTCCGTCACCACCACCACCTCCGCCTCGAAGTCGCAGCCCCAGGCCTCGTCCGGCAGCGGGATCGGGGAGCGCGGGGCAAGCATCTCGTCGGAGGCGCCCTGGTACATGAGCGGATCGGTCCAGAAGCTCGCCGGCATCTCGGCCGCCCGCGCCTGGCGGACGAGGGCGACGTGGTTCACATAGGCCGAGCCGTCCGCCCACTGATAGGCGCGGGGCAGCGGCGCCAGGGCCTCGCGCTCGTGGAAACGCTCGCGGGGGATGACATTGTGCTCCAGATCGATGGCGAGCAGCTCGAGCTGGGGGAAGAGCCGGTCCCAGCCGTCGAGCGCCGCCTGCATCGTCGGGGCGATGTGAGTCGCGTCGGCGCACCAGGCGAGGTCGTTGCTGACCACCACCAGCCGCCCGTCGCGGCCGCCTTTGAGACTTCCAAGCTTCATTCGTCCTCCGTCATCCCGGCGAAAGCCGGGACCTCAGGTCGAGAGGTCACGGCACTTCTCCATGAGATCCCGGCTCTCGCCGGGATGACGGGTGCACTGGCATTTGCGCGGCGCCTTGGCTAGTGGGCTGGCAACCCACGAAATCCCCGGTCCAAGGACTCCTCATGCGTAACATCGATCATTTCATCGGCGGCTCGGCGCTCGCGTCGGGCGAGCGGCAGGGCGACGTGTTCGACCCCAACAATGGCGGCGTGCAGGCGAAAGTGCGCCTCGGCTCCGCCGCCGACCTCGAGACCGCGGTCGCCGCCGCGCGCGAGGCCTTCCCGGCCTGGGCCGCGACCAACCCGCAGCGGCGCGCGCGGGTGATGTTCAACTTCAAGGCGCTGGTCGAGGAGAATATGGAGGAGCTCGCCCTCCTCCTCTCCTCCGAGCACGGCAAGGTGATCGCCGACGCCAAGGGCGACATCCAGCGCGGGCTCGAGGTGATCGAGTTCGCCTGCGGTATCCCCCATGCGCTGAAGGGCGAATATACCCAGGGCGCCGGCCCCGGCATCGACGTCTATTCGATGCGCCAGCCGCTCGGCCTCGTCGCCGGCATCACCCCGTTCAACTTCCCGGCGATGATCCCGATGTGGATGTTCGGGGTCGCCATCGCCTGCGGCAACGCCTTCATCCTCAAGCCCTCGGAGCGCGATCCCTCGGTCCCGGTCCGGCTCGCCGAGCTGATGAAGGCGGCCGGGCTCCCCGACGGCATCCTCCAGGTCGTCCACGGCGACAAGGAGATGGTCGACGCCATCCTCGACCATGACGACGTCAAGGCGATCAGCTTCGTCGGCTCGTCCGACATCGCCCAATATATCTACAGCCGCGGCACCGCGAACGGGAAGCGCGTCCAGGCCTTCGGCGGCGCCAAGAATCACGGCATCGTCATGCCCGACGCCGATCTCGACATGGTCGTGAACGACCTGGCGGGCGCCGCCTTCGGCTCGGCCGGGGAGCGCTGCATGGCGCTTCCGGTGGTCGTACCGGTCGGCGAGAAGACCGCCGCGAACCTCCGCGAGAAGCTGATCCCGGCAATCGAGGGGCTGCGCGTCGGAGTGTCGACCGACTCGGAGGCGCATTACGGCCCGGTGGTCAACGCCGCCCACCGGCAGCGGATCGAGAATTACATCCAGATGTGCGCCGACGAGGGCGGCGAGCTGGTCGTCGACGGCCGCGGCTTCAAGCTGCAGGGCCATGAGGAGGGCTTCTTCATCGGCCCGACCTTCTTCGACCATGTGAAGCCGAGCTTCCAATCCTACCAGGAAGAGATTTTCGGGCCGGTCCTGCAGATGGTGCGCGCCGACAGCTTCGAGGAAGCCGTGCGCCTCCCCTCCGAACACCAGTACGGCAATGGAGTGGCCATCTTCACCCGCAACGGCCACGCGGCCCGCGAGTTCGCGGCGCGGGTCAACGTGGGCATGGTCGGGATCAACGTTCCGATCCCGGTGCCCGTCGCCTACCACACGTTCGGCGGCTGGAAACGGAGCGGCTTCGGCGACATCAATCAGCACGGCATGGAGGGCGTCCGCTTCTGGACCAAGACGAAGACGATCACCCAGCGCTGGCCGGATGGGAGCGTGACGGGCGAGAATGCGTTCGTCATCCCGACGATGGGCTAAACGAAAATCGTATGATGAGCGTTTCATCTTGCTCGGAAATGCCGATTGGCTAAATTGGGAGGATGACCGCCCACTTGAGCTTCGACACCCTCGCTTTCGCAAAGCGGCTTGCCGCGGCCGGGATGGACTCGCGGCAGGCTCAGGCATTGGCTGAAGCCCTCAACGATATCGTTTTCGACACGCTGGCGACAAAGAGCGATCTCCGCGAGTTGGAAGTGGCAACCAAGGCCAGTCTCAGGGAACTGGAGCACCGTTTGACGAATAACCTCACGGTCCGCACCGGCGCTATGATTGCCGGATCGGCGGCCCTCGTCGTTGCGGTCCTTGGGACCCTGATCAGCCTCTCTTAACCGTCGCGATTGCGATTCCCGCCGCGTTCGCTAGAGCGCGCGCATGAGCCAGTTCGACCTTAATGACGAGCAGCGCCAGATCCAGGAGATGGCGCGCAACTTCACCGCCGACGCGATCACGCCCCATGCGGCGGAATGGGACGAGAAGCATATCTTCCCCCGCGACACGATCCGCGAGGCGGCGGCGCTCGGCTTCGGTTCCATCTACGTCTCCGAGGAGAGCGGCGGGATCGGGCTGGGGCGGCTCGAGGCGGCGCTGATCATGGAGGCGATGGCCTATGGTTGCCCCTCCACTTCCGCCTTCATCTCGATCCACAACATGGCGAGCTGGATGATCGACCGCTTCGGCTCGGCGGCCGTGAAGGAGAAGTACCTGCCCTCGATGATCCCGATGGAGCGGATGGGGAGCTATTGCCTGACCGAGCCGGGCTCGGGCTCCGACGCGGCGGCGCTCAAGACCAGGGCGGTGAAGGACGGCGACTTCTACATCGTCTCCGGCTCCAAGGCGTTCATCTCCGGCGGCGGCGAGAACGAGGTCTACGTGACCATGGCCCGGACCGGGGTCGAAGGACCCAAGGGCATTTCCTGCCTCGTCATCGAGAAGGACATGCCGGGAGTGAGCTTCGGCGCGCAGGAGCGCAAGCTCGGCTGGCACTCGCAGCCGACCGCCCAGGTCAATTTCGACGAGGTCAGGGTTCCGGCCGAGAATCTCGTCGGCGGCGAGGGGGAGGGCTTCCGGATCGCGATGATGGGGCTGGACGGCGGCCGGCTCAACATCGGCGCCTGCTCGCTGGGAGGAGCGCAGCGCTGCCTCGACGAAGCGATCGCCTACACCAAGGAGAGGAAGCAGTTCGGAACGCCGATCGCCGACTTCCAGGCGACCCAGTTCACCCTCGCCGACATGGAGACAGAGCTCCAGGCGGCGCGGATGCTGCTCTACGCGGCGGCGGTGAAGGTGACCGAGAACGCGCCCGACAAGTCGCGCTTCGCCGCCATGGCCAAGCGCCTCGCCACCGACACCGGCTCCTCGGTGGTCGACCGTGCGCTCCAGCTCCACGGCGGCTACGGCTATCTGATGGACTATCCGATCGAGCGCTTCTGGCGCGACCTTCGGGTCCACTCGATCCTGGAGGGCACCAACCAGATCATGCGGGTGATCGTTGCCCGGGACATGCTGAGGCAGTGACCACGCCCAGGGCAGTGAGGGTCACCCGTCATCCCGGCGAAAGCCGGGATCTCAGGACGAGAAGTCTCGGCGGGTCTCCACGAGATCCCGGCTTTCGCCGGGATGACGGGGGCGCATGACCGACGTCGTCACCCGCGTCGACGGCAAGGTCGGCCGCCTCCGCCTCAACCGTCCCAAGGCCATCCACGCCCTCACCCGGGACATGTGCAGCGCGATGATCGCCGCCCTCCTGCCCTGGCGCGACGATCTCGACGTCCAGGCGGTGATGATCGACCATGCCGAGGGCCGCGGCTTCTGCGCCGGCGGCGACGTGGTGATGCTGGCGAGGAGCGGCGCCGGCGACGGGGAGGAGGCGCGCGCCTTCTTCCATGAGGAATATCGGCTCAACCACCTCCTCTTCACCTACGCCAAGCCGACAATCGCCTTCATGGACGGGATCACCATGGGCGGGGGAGTCGGAATCTCGCAGCCCTGCAGATACCGGATCGCGACCGAGAATACCCGCTTCGCGATGCCGGAGACGGCGATCGGGCTCTTCCCCGACGTCGGCGGCGGCTGGTACCTGCCCCGCCTCCAGGGCCGGGTCGGCCAGTTCCTGGCGCTGACCGGCGCCCGGCTCGACGGCGCCGAATGCTTCGCGCTGGGCCTCGCCACCCATTACATGCAGTCGCTCGCGCTCGACGACCTCAAGGCGCAGATCCTGGCGGAGCCGGAGCGGATCGAGGCGCTGCTCGACGAGAGCAGCACGCCCCCTCCCCCCGCCCGGATCCAGGCGAACCTGCCGCTGATCGACCGCCTGTTCGCCTCCGACGATTATGAGGAGATCCTGGCGGCGCTCGAGGAAGACGGCTCCGATTGGGCGAGGACGGAGCTCGAGACCTTGCGCTGCAAGAGCCCGCAGGCCTGCAAGGTCTCGCTCCGCCTGCTCTACGACGGCCTGAGGGTCCAGGATTTCGGCCACGAGATGCGCCAGGAATATGCGGTGGCCACGCGAGTCGTTCAGCGGCACGACTTCGTCGAGGGCGTTCGCGCCCTGCTCGTCGACAAGGACAACAGCCCGCGCTGGGAACCCGCGACGCCGGAGGGCGTGTCGGACCACCTGATCGACACCATCTTCGCGCCGATGCCGGAGGGCGAAGAGTGGACGCCGCTATGAGGCCGGGGGAGCGGAGAGCAGTGCACGTCATCCCGTCGAAAGCCGGGATCTGGTGGAGACCCGCCGAGACTTCTTGTCCTGGGATCCCGGCTTTCGCCGGGATGACGAAGTGAGGAAATGATGAACTACGAATCCATCCTGGTCGAACAGCGCGGCGCAGTCACGCTGATCACCCTCAACCGCCCGAAGGCCCTCAACGCGCTCAACACCGGCGTGCTGGCGGAGCTGATCGCCGCCTTCGCCGCCTATGACGCCGACGACAGCCAGCGCTGCGCCGTGCTCACCGGCAGCGAGCGCGCCTTCGCCGCGGGCGCCGACATCAAGGAAATGTCCGACCAGGGCTTCGCCTCGATGTACGGCTCCAACTTCTTCCAGGGCTGGGAGAAGGTCACCGCCACCCGCAAGCCCTGGATCGCCGCGGTCGCCGGCTACGCGCTCGGCGGCGGCTGCGAGGTGGCGATGATGGCGGACTTCATCATCGCCGCCGACACCGCCCAGTTCGGCCAGCCCGAGATCAAGCTCGGGGTCACGCCCGGAATGGGCGGCTCGCAGCGCCTGACCCGGGCCGTCGGCAAGGCCAAGGCGATGGAGATGTGCCTGACGGGGCGGATGATGGGCGCCGAGGAAGCGGAGCGCTCCGGCCTCGTCGCCCGGGTTGTGCCGGCGGCGGCGCTGGTCGAGGAGGCGCTGAAGACCGCCGAGGCGATCGCCAATATGGCCCCCCTGGCCGCGATGGCGACCAAGGAGCAGGTCAACGCCGCCTTCGAGATGAGCCTCGCCCAGGGGATCGTCTTCGAGCGCCGGCTGTTCCACGGGCTGTTCGGGACCCAGGATCAGAAGGAAGGCATGGCGGCCTTCGTCGACAAGCGTAAGGCGGAGTGGACGGGGAAGTAACGTCGCCTGTACGTCATCCCGGGAGGGACCCCATCAAAGTAGTACTTTGATGGGAACCCGAAGGCCGGGATCTCGTGGAGATCAAGGCACCTCAATCGACCTGAGATCCCGGCTTTCGCCGGGATGACGCGGAGAGAGAAATGGCACGAATCGCATTCATCGGGCTCGGCAACATGGGCGGCGGGATGGCCGCCAATCTCGTCAGGGCGGGGCACGAGGTGCGGGCCTTCGACCTGGCCGAGGCCGCTCTGCAGAAGGCGGAGGCGAACGGATGCACCCGCGCCGCGACGGCGGCGGAGGCGGTCGCCGATGCCGAGGCGGTGGTGACCATGCTGCCGGCCGGCAAGCACGTCCGCGACGTCTACGAGGCGAGCGTGATCGGCACCGCGCCGACGAGCGCCCTGCTCATCGACTGCTCGACCATCGACGTCGCCACCGCGCGGGAGGAGATCGAAAAGGCGGCAGCCGCCGGCTATGCGATGGTCGATGCGCCGGTGTCGGGCGGGATTGCCGCCGCCGAGGGGGGCACCCTCACCTTCATGGTCGGCGGTGAGACGGAGGCCTTCGAGCGAGCCCGCGAAATCCTGGAGAAGATGGGGAAGGCCGTGATCCACGCCGGCGGACCCGGCTCGGGCCAGGCGGCCAAGATCTGCAACAACATGCTGCTCGGCGCCTCCATGGTGGCGACCTGCGAGACTTTCGTCCTCGCCCAGAAGCTCGGGCTCGACCCACAGACCTTCTTCGACATCGCCTCCAAGGCCTCGGGCCAATGCTGGTCGATGACCAGCTACTGCCCCGTCCCCGGAGTCGGCCCGGCCACTCCGGCGGACCGGGACTATGAAGGCGGCTTTGCGACGGCCCTGATGCTGAAGGACCTTCGCCTCGCCATGGAGGCGGCGCAGAGCGTCGACGCCTATACGCCGATGGGATCGGAGGCCGAGACGCTCTATTCGCGCTTCGCGGAGCGAGGCGGCGCCGGCAAGGATTTCTCGGCCATCATCAAGATGATCGACGACAGCTGGAGCGCTTCTCCGAACAGCTGACCTCTCCCGTCATTGCGAGCGAAGCGAAGCATTCCTGTGGGGCCTCGTAGGCCGATGGACTGCCGCGTCGCTTCGCTCCTCGCAATGACGGATCAGGTTCGGCGATAGCTCGATCCTCCGGCCCTGCGTCGCTCGCCGCCGCCGTAGCGGGCGGCAAGCTCCGCGGGGGTCGGCTCCGCCACCGGCAACTTCGCCACGGCCGAGCGCCGCCGCAAATCGTCGACGCAGCGCGCGGCGGCCTTGCCGTCCCACAGCTCCGGGCAACGCACCGGCCTGGGTCCGGTGAGGACGCGTTCCAGCTCGAGCAGCAGGGTCTCGGGCTTCGCCAGCCGGTTGGTGCCCTCGGTGACGGTCACCGGCCGCTCGGTATTCTCCCTCAGGGTCAGGCAGGGAATCCCGAGATAGGTGGTCTCCTCCTGGATCCCCCCCGAATCGGTGATCGCCGCCGCCGCGCCCGTCACCAGGCTCATGAAGCGCACATAGGGCAGAGGCTCGATCAGCTTGATTCCGGCGCGCGCCAGGCGGCCGTCGAACAGGGCGCCGGCGAGGCGTTTGGCGGTGCGCGGGTGGACGGGGAAGACGAGCGGCAGGCGCCGCTGAACTTCGATGAGCGAGTCGACCAGCCGGATGAGCTGGGCCGGATCGTCGACGTTGGAGGGCCGGTGGAGGGTGACGACTCCATAGCCGCCGCGTTCCAGCGCGAGCTCCCCGGGGACGTCGGCCGCCTCGATCGCCGGCCGGACCAGCTCGAAGCTGTCGAGCATGATGTTGCCGACCCGGGTGATCCGGGGCGCTGGAATGCCCTCGGCCAGCAGATTCTCGTCACCGTCCGGCGAAGGAGTCCAGAGCACGTCCGCCAGAACGTCGGTGACCAGGCGGTTCAGTTCCTCCGGCATCGTCCGGTCGCGGCTTCGCAGCCCCGCCTCCAGATGCACGATCGGGATTCCGAGCTTGCCCGCGACCATCGCGCAGGCGGCGGTCGAATTGACGTCGCCGACGACGATTATCCAGTCGGGGCGATCCTTCAGCGCGACCTTTTCATAGGCGATCATCACGCCTCCGGTCTGCTCGGCATGGCTGCCCGAACCCACTCCGAGATGATGGTCCGGCTCCGGCAGCCTCAGGTCCGCGAAGAAGGCGTCCGACATGTTGACGTCGTAATGCTGGCCGGTGTGGACCAGCACGGGGGTGAAGCCGGGCGCCGCGGCGAGGGCGTGCCAGAGCGGCGCCACCTTCATGAAATTCGGGCGCGCGGCGGCGATCATGTGGATGCGCTGGACCATGGAGGCGGGGGTAGCGGGAAAGGGTAAAGATAGGGTTGGGGGGAGGCGGGAGCGATCGTCATCCCGGCGAAAGCCGGGATCTCAGGTCGGAAAAGGCGCCGAAGCACGGTCTCGCCGAGACCCCGGCTTTCGCCGGGGTGACGGTTTAGCGCAGCACCCCCTCCACCGCCTTCTTCCAGCCTTCGAGCCGCGCCTCCCGCACCTCCGCCGTCATCGCCGGCTCGAACCTTTCCACCGCGCCGCGCATCGCCGCCGCCGCCTCCAGCGAGGCGAACATGCCGCACCCCACCCCGGCCAGCATCGCCGCGCCGAGCGCGGTCGTCTCGACAAAGGCCGGCCGCTCCACCGTCAGCCCCAGCATGTCCGCCAGATCCTGGGCCAGCCACGCGTTCGCCGCCATTCCGCCGTCGATCTTCAGCCCCTCCCACGGCGCCCCGTCGGCGGCGAAGGCGGTCATCAAATCGTGGGTCTGGTGGGCCATCGCCTCGAGCGCGGCCCGGGCGATATGGGCCCGGCCGGTGGCGAAGCTGAGGCCCGAAATGGCGCCGCGCGCCTCGGGCCGCCACCAGGGCGCTCCGAGCCCGCTATGGGCCGGGACGATCTGCACCCCGCCGCTGTCGGGCACCGAGCGCGCCAGCGCCTCGGTCTCCGCCGCGCCGCCGAGCAGCCCGAGATCGTCGCGAAGCCATTTGACGAGGCTGCCGGCGACGAAGACCGAGCCTTCGAGCGCGTAGCGGCGCTCGCCGCCGAGCTGCCAGGCGACGGTGGAGAGCAGGCGGTGGCGGCTTCGGCGCTGCTCCTCCCCGGTATGGGTGAGGATGAACGCTCCGGTGCCGTAGGTCGCCTTGCTGTCGCCCGGAGCGAGGCAGGCTTGGCCGATCGCGGCGGCCTGCTGGTCGCCCGCCATTCCGGCGATCGCGATGGGGCTTCCGAAAAGCTCGGGCAGGGTTTCGCCCAGCCGGCCGGCGCAGTCGACGATCTCCGGCAGGGCCCCGGCGGGCACGCCCCACAGGTCGAGCAGGCCCGGGTCCCATCGGCCCGTCCCGATGTCCATCAGCGCGGTCCGCGAAGCGTTGGTCGAGTCGGAGATGTGGAGGCCGCCGGTCAGCCGGAAGACGAGCCAGCTCTCGACCGTACCCACGCACAGATCGCCGACCGCCTCGCGGAGCCGCGGCCAATGCTCGAGCGCCCAGGCGATCTTGGAGGCGCTGAAATAGGGATCGAGCAGAAGCCCGGTCTTCGCCTGCACCGCCGCCTCATGCCCCTGCGCCTTGAGCCGGGCGCAGAGCTCCGCCGTCCGCCGGTCCTGCCAGACGATGGCCGGGGCGAGCGCTCGTCCGGTCCGGCGGCTCCAGAAGACGATGGTCTCGCGCTGGTTGGCGATCCCGAGCGCCGCCACCCGCTCCGAACCCCCGCCCGCCGCCACCGCGGCCCGGGCGCAGGCGAGGCTCGCGGCCCAAATCTCCTCGGCGTCATGTTCGACCCAGCCGGGTCGGGGGTAAGATTGCTCAAGACCCCTCTGCTCGGTCGCGACACAGGCGCCGCCGGCGTCGAACAGCATCGCCCGGGTGCTGGTCGTGCCTTCGTCGATGACGAGAATGAAGTCGCCCATGGCCGCAGCTTCCACGGAAAGGCGGAGGCTGTCGAGCCTGGGCAAGCCCGTCATTGCGAGGAGCGAAGCGACGAAGCAGACCAGTGGGCCTCCGAGACCGAACTGGATTGCTTCCTTCGGCTTTCGCCGGGGTCGCAATGACGGGAGGTGGGTTACCTCACCGCCTCGCCCATTCCTCCTGCATCTTACGCTTGAAGGTCAGGAAATCGGCGTCCGAGTCCGGGTCGAAATACTCGATCGTTCCGTCACCGAGATAGTCGAAGAACGGATGATGCTCGTCATTGCCCTCGGAATAGAGATAGCATTGGATGGTGATGCAGGGCTCGTCCATGTTGTTGTTCTTGAGCTGGTGCACCTGGTTCAGCCTGGGCGAGATCCAGGTGACATCCTCCTTGACGAAGGTCTTCACCGCGAAAGGCGTCGTCTCCTCGGGCGCCAGGAAGGCGAAGAGGCTGACCGTGATCTCACCGTGGAGGACCCGGATCACCGCATCCGAGCCGCCGTGATTGTGGATGGGCGAGTAATTTCCGCTCGGCCAGATCTCCATCACGAACGGGATACCCGGCGATTCGCCCTGGTTGGTGCCGAGCGTGATCCGCAGATAGGTCATGTCCGGATTGTCGTCGCCGAACTCGTCCGCCTTCTTCGCCAGGATCTTGGCGCACCAGCCATTGTCCTTGTCTAGGATGCTGGCCTTGATGGCGGCGGAGAAGTCCGGGAAGTCGGGCGTGTCGAGGACGAAGTTCCTGCCCGCGACGTTGTCGTAAAGCTTCTGGCCGGTCGGCGTGAGGCTCGCGGGCACGGTGACCCGGCCATAGGCCATCTCCTCCATGGTGATGGCGTCGTGCGGGACGATCCGCATCGGAAGCTCGATCGTGACCGGGTCCTTCCACAAATCCACGAGCCCGGTGAGAGCGCCCGAAAGCTCGACATCGTCGATCCCCGAAAGCCAGGCCCAGGGGTCGGGCTGCTTTTTGTCCAACGGGGGGAGCGGCAGCTGGCAGGAAGCGAGCAGGGTGCCGAGCCGCATCTCGCCCTTGCCGTAGCGCACCAGCCGGTTGTGGCAGTCGAAGCTGAACCAATAGGGGCAGTCGAGCGAGGCATCGAGGCCGACTCCGGGAACGGAGAGCAGCTCCGTCTCGCCGCCCTCGACGCTCACCAGGACGAGCCGGGCCGTGAAATGGTCGATGGTCCAGCGCAAGGCCGGAGCTCCCGGCTGGCCCTTGCCCGTGACGGTGATGGGCACCGACCTTGAAATGGTGAGGCCGATCGTCCCCTGTCCCCGCACCGGCAGCTTATAGGTGGCGGTGGTGACGGCGCCGTCCTCGGCGCCCTCGCCCGCGCTCACCGCGAGCGGCGGCTGCATGCGCTGATAGGCCCGGGCGCCCGCGGCCGGATTCACATAGGTCATTCATGTCTCCCACGTTGCAATTCGATGGGAAGACGCCCCCGCCCGCCCAGCGATCTTTAGTGCATCCCCTCCGGATGCAGGGCTAAGGTCTAGCCGTGGACAGTTTCGATATTCTTGTCGTCGGCGGCGGAATCAACGGCGCCGCGATCGCCCGCGACGCCTCGATCCGGGGCGCCAAGGTGCTTCTGGTCGAGCGGGACGACCTCGCGGCGCACACCTCCTCCGCCTCCTCGAAGCTGATCCATGGCGGCCTCAGGTACCTCGAATATTACCAATTCCGCCTGGTCCGCGAGGCGCTGGCCGAGCGCGAGATCCTGCTTCGAACGGCGCCGCACATCGTGAGGCCGCTTCGCTTCGTGCTGCCGCACTGCCCGGCGCTTCGGCCGAGCTGGATGATCCGCTCCGGCCTCATCCTCTACGATCTCTTCTCCATCCGCGGCAGCCTGCCCCGATCGCGCCGGGTCGGCCGGCGCGACGCCGCGCTCCACGCCCCGCTCAAGGAGCGGCGGCGGGTGCTCAGCTATTGGGATGCCTGGGTGGACGACAGCCGGCTCACCATCCTCAACGCCGTCGCCGCCGCCGAGAACGGCGCGCAGATCGCCACCCGCACCGAATTCCTCTCCGCCCGCCGCGACGGGGAGGTCTGGCGGGCCGAGCTTGCGGGGGGCCGAAGCGTCGCCGCCAAGGCGATCGTCAACGCCGCCGGGCCGTGGGTCGCGGAGGTCCTCAATGCCCGCCTCGCCGAGACCGGCGGCAGCCGGGTGCGGCTGGTCAAGGGCAGCCACATCCTCGTCCCCGCCTTGTGGGAGGGGGACCAGGCCTATATCCTCCAGCAGGCCGACGGCCGGGTCGTCTTCGCCCTCCCCTTCAAGGGCGGATTCACCCTGATCGGAACCACCGACATACCGGTCGAGCGGCCGGAGGACTCGGCGATCTCTCCGGAGGAGATCCGCTACCTCTGCCAGGCGGCCGACCGCTACTTCACGAAGCAGGTGGTGCCCGGCGACGTCGTGTGGAGCTATTCGGGAGTCCGGGCCCTCCACGACGACGGCGCCGCCGACGCCAAGTCGGTCACCCGCGACTATCGGCTGGAGCTCGATCCGGATCCCGGCCCGAAGCTCCTGTCCGTCTTCGGCGGCAAGATCACCACCGCCCGGGCGCTGGCGCAGGAAGCGCTCGACCGGCTCGGAGTGGAGGGGCGGCGCTCGACGTCCCACGCCTTCCTCCCCGGCGGCGACGTCTATCCCGACTTCCTGGAGTGGCTCGGCCAGGTCGCGGGCTGGATGCCCCAGCCGCTTCTCGCGCGGCTCTCCGGCGCCTACGGCACGCGCCTAAAGGACATGATCGGCGACTCCGGGAGCCTCGCGGACCTCGGCCGCCACTTCGGCGCCGGCCTCTACGAGACGGAGCTGCGCTGGCTCAGGGAACGCGAATTCGCCCGAACCGCCGACGACGTGCTGTGGCGGCGGAGCAAGCTGGGACTGGTCATGAGCGGAGAGGAAAAGCGGGCGGTGGGGGAATGGTTCGCCTCATCCCGTCGCCCCCGCGAAGGCCGGGGCCCCGGCGGGTGAAGACCGCCGGTGCCTTTCACTCCCGGGGATCCCGGCCTTCGCCGGGATGACGGATAAGCGCAGGGATGACGGATCAGCGCCGGGATGCCGGACTACGGCCCCTCGTGAAGCGGGTCGGTGCCGTGCTCCGGCACTTCGTCCAGCGCCTCGCGATTCTTCTCCGCCGCTTCCTCGATGGCCTCGTCGTCCGAGGGAATATCCTGCTTCTCGCCGCCCATATCTGCCTCTCCTTTGGCGGGTGAACGTCCGAGCCGGGAACCCGCTCCCGCGCCGCGCTTTCACCCGCCATGGTAACCGCATCCGCAGCCTCCGCCCAAGCCGGCAAGGGCTACAGCGTCATCGGCTGGAGGCTCGACCGCGAGCAGAGGAAGGAGCTGCTCCAGCAATTCCCGCCTCGCTATCCGGAGGTGGACGCCGATCACGTCACCCTTCGCAGCGAAGCGGCCGAGGACGCCGCGCTACCGGAGGAGACGCTCGGCGAGATCGTCGGCCGCGCCGACGACGGCCAGGGCGTGGAGGCGATGGTGGTCGCGATCGGCGGCACCACCGGCCGGCTCGACGGGAGCACCTACCACATCACCTGGTCCCTCGCACCGGGGCGGCGCGCGCGGGAATCGAACGACGTGCTGGCGACTTGCGATTGGACCGAATTCGACCTGCCGATGCCGGTCAAGCTCGAGCCCGACCGCTGGCCCCGGGGCTCGTGACCCGGCAGCTCTACCTGGACTGCGACGGAGTCCTCGCCGATTTCGACAAGGGCGCGGCGGCGGTGCTGGGAATGCCCCCCAAGGCCTTCGAGAAGCGCCACGGCATCGGCCGCTTCTGGGCGAAGCTGGCCAAGGCGCCCGATTTCTACTTCAGCCTCCCGCTCCTCGACGGCGCCACCGAGCTGTTCGAGGCGGTACGGCATCTCGATCCGGTCATCCTCACGGGACTTCCCCAGGGCAATTGGGCGGCGGACCAGAAGGTGCGCTGGGCGGCGCAGCATTTCCCCGGCACGCGGATCATCACCACCATGGCCCGCGACAAGCGCAAGCACGCAAAAGCAGGCGACGTCCTCGTCGACGACCAGCTCAGGCACGCCCATCTCTGGGAGGAGATGGGCGGGGTGTTCATCCACCACCGGAACGTGCCGGAAACGCTGGAGCGGCTGAGGGAATATTTTCCTCTTTAGCTCCTCCCCGGAACGGGGAGGGGGACCGCCGCCAAAGGCGGTGGTGGAGGGGGCCCGGCGTCAGAGCTGCGGAGACGTGGGCCCCCTCCACCATGCTTCGCA
>DASWLY010000175.1:0-6276 GCA_036400035.1 Allosphingosinicella sp. | reverse complement strand
GGAATGCCCGGCCGAGGCGATCCTTCCCGACACTGAGGCGGGGCTGGAGAAATGGCTCGAGGTCAACGCCACCTATTCGGCCGAATGGCCCAACCTCACCCGCAAGCGCGAGAGCCCGGCCGACGCCGACGAGCATAAGGGGGAGGAAGGCAAGTTCGACAAATATTTCTCGCCGGAGCCCGGCCAGGGGGATTGAGGTCAGGCGAGGGAGGCCGTCATCCCGGCGAAAGCCGGGACCTCGGGTCACTAAAGGCACTACGGGTCTCCCGGAGATCCCGGCTTACGCCGGGATGACCGCTGCGCGGTCAAAAGGGTAGCTTTTCGGCACCTTTTCGGTTATAAGGGGCCTATCGAAGCGGATGCGACGCGCATTCCGCAACCGGTGGTCACAGAAGAATCGCCGCACATCGCAGGTTGGAAGCGTCCTTGGGGCGGATGGATTCCGGCGCGGGTGCGGCTGTTCCCAAATGGGAAGGTCGAATAAATGGCAGCGAAAGCGTTGAGCTTCGACGTTGGCGATTACGTTGTTTACCCCAAGCACGGCGTGGGCCGGGTGATCGAACTGCAGAGCACGGACATCGCCGGCATGCAGCTCGAGCTCTACGTGCTTCGGTTCGAGAAGGAAAAGATGACGCTGCGCGTTCCGACCAACAAGGCGGAGAGCGTCGGTATGCGCAAGCTTTCGTCCGACAAGACGATGCAGGAGGCGCTCGCCACCCTGAAGGGCAAGCCCAAGGTGAAGCGCACCATGTGGTCGCGCCGCGCCCAGGAATATGAAGCGAAGATCAACTCGGGCGACCTGGTGTCGATCGCCGAGGTGACCCGCGACCTGTTCCGCGCCGACGACCAGCCCGAGCAGAGCTATTCGGAGCGGCAGATCTTCGAGGCCGCCTCGAGCCGGCTCGCCCGCGAGCTGGCCGCGATGGAGCAGGTCGACGAGCCGGCGGCGCTGGTGAAGATCCTCGAGATCCTCAACAAGGCCGCGGCCATCTACAATCGGGAGAAGGCGGCGGTCTGACGATCGCCGTCGCCCCAGCGAAGGCTGGGGCCCCATGGGGTGAAGAGCACTTGTGCCTTTCACCCGCTGGGGTGCCAGCCTGCGCTGGCATGACGCAAAGGAAGGCGGTCCGCACGACGGGCCGCCTTTTTTGTTGCGCGTCCGTCTATCTTGTGTATTATGCGAATAACACAGCTACCAGGGGAGATGGACATGCGTGGCGCGATTCTGATTCCGGTCCTGATGCTCGGAGCCTGCTCCATGGGCGAGGCCAGCGAAAGCGGCGGCCAGCGGGCCAGCCGCGACTTCCAGGTGGGCTCGTTCGACAAGATCTCGCTGGCCGGATCGCCCAACGTGGTCGTGGCCGTCGGCGGAGCGCCGTCGGTCCGCGCCGAAGGCGACAGCGCCCTGATCGAGAAGCTCGACATCAGGGTCGAGAACGGCACCCTGCGCATCGGCTACAAGAAGGGCAATTGGTCGTTCGGCTGGTCCAGGGACCGAGGCCCGGTGACGATCCGGGTGTCGGCCCCCACGCTGACCGGGGCGGAAGTCGCCGGCTCGGGCGACATGAAGATCGACAAAGTCGAGGGCGGCGATTTCGCGGGTGAGATCGCCGGCTCCGGCGAGATCGCGATCGCCGGCCTGCGCGCCCGCAACGCCAGCTTCTCGATCGCCGGCTCGGGCGGAGTCACCGCGACGGGGACCGCCGACACCGCGGACTTCGACATCGCGGGATCGGGCGATGTCCGCGCCGGAGGGCTCCAGGTGAAGCGGGCCAAGGTGTCGATCGCCGGCTCCGGCAACGTCGAGACGAAGGCGATGGAGACGGCGGACATCTCGATCATGGGTTCCGGGGACGTCGTCGTCACCGGCCCCGCCAAGTGCACCATCAGCAAGATGGGCTCTGGCGACGTGCGCTGCACCGGCTGAGCGCCCGTCATCCCGGCGAAAGCCGGGACCTCAGGTCGAGAAGTCACCGCGGTCTCCACGAGATCCCGGCTTTCGCCGGGATGACGGTTGGGTCTCCACGAGATCCCGGCTTTCGCCGGGATGACGGTTGGGTCTCCACGAGATCCCGGCTTTCGCTGGGATGACGTCTGGCGGTGATATTCCGTTAACCATTTTACGGCAGGGTCCCCACATGATCAGGACCCTGCCGCTCGCCCTTCTCGCTTTCGCCGCCTCCGCCCCCGCCGCGGCCGCCCAGCGAAATTATTCCGTGACCGACTTCGACAAGGTGCAAGTCGACGGCCCCTATCAGGTGATCCTGAGAACGGGCCTCACGTCCGGCGCGCGCGGCGAAGGCTCGACCGAGGCGCTCGACGGGGTTTCGGTGGACGTCCAGGGCGGCACCTTGCGGGTCCGGCGCAACCGCTCCGCCTGGGGCGGCTATCCGGGCGAAGGCACCGGCCCGGTCGCGATCGAGCTGACCACCCGCGACGTTCGAGGCGCCTCGGTGGTCGGCTCGGGCAGCCTCCAGATCGACCGCGCCCGGGGCCTGCGAATCGACCTCTCGGTCTCCGGCAGCGGGCGCCTGACGATCGGCGCCGTGGACGCCGACACCCTCATGGTGGGCCTCCTCGGCGGCGGACGCATCACCGTGGCGGGCCGAGCCAGGCAGCTCAAGGCCACCGTCCAGGGCAGCGGCGACCTCGCCGCCGCCGGCCTCAGCGCCGATGACGCGCAAATCTCGTCCGACACCGCCGGCAACGTCGCCGTCGCGGTCGCCCGCACGGCCAAGGTCACGGCGACCGGCCCGGGCGACGTCGAGATCCTCGGCACGCCCACCTGCACGGTGCAGGAGAAGGGCTCCGGCCAGGTGCTCTGCGGACGGGGGCGCTAGTTCAAGGAAGTCAGGCAGCGACCCGCTTCGGCTCCGGAATGGGCGTTCCCATCTTTCGAGCGCAGAACAGCCAGGTCGCTATCGCGTCCTCCACATTGGCGAGTGCTTCCGCGCGAGTCTCGCCATCCGACATGCAACCGGGCAGATCGGGAACGGTTGCCAGATAGCCTCCGCCATCCTCGTCCGACAAAGGCTCGATCGCCACTTTGTAGGCACCGGAAGTGTCCGTCACCCGCCTTTCTCCCTTACCGTCCGCACCGCATCCACGAACCGGACCAGCTTGCGATTTTATACCGGTTTGATCGGACGCGCGAAAGGAACCGTGACATGGTGTGCTTGGCTGGCGTCGCTGACGCCCCAGTGAGAGCCCCGTGGCGGCCGATCGAAATCCAGGTCAAGCAATTCACATAATGCTTTGACCTCCTCGATCCGCCACCCTCTCGAATTGGCGCGCATTCGCTCAAGGAGCTTTTCGCCTCGCCTGCCCATGGGCGGCGAATAGCGCAACGAACAAGAAAATATAGTCGGAAATCGATGTGTCAGATCAGCGCCAGCGCCGCCAGCCGCGCGGTCAGCTCCGGCGGCATCTCGGCCAGGCCCGTCTCGTCCCCGTCCAGGTCCAGCGGCGCGTCTTCGGCGGCGAGATATCGCCATCCCTGATGGGCTCGCTTCGGCAGCGCCCGGACCGGCACGAGGAGCGGATCGAGGCGGATGACGGTGCGGCGGTCCTCCTCGCGGTCGGCGAAGCCGACGATCGCCTGCCGAGCGGTGATCCGGTGCTTGACGATCCAGTAGATCGAGCCGCCGACCAGCTCGTCCGCCCTTTTCGGGCGGAAGCGGGTGACAATCGGGACGATTCCGCCGGCCAGCCGAAGCTGCTGGCGGGCGCGGAGCGAATCGAGGCTGGCGCAGCCGACGGCGACCTTGCTGATGTTGAGCGGCATGGGATTACATAATTGGATAAGTGATTGGAGCAATAGGAATATTTGGATCGGTGCAATGCCCATCATCCCGGCGAAAGCCGGGATCTCAGGACGAGAAGTCCCGGCGGGTCTCCCCGAGACCCCGGCTTTCGCCGGGGTGACGGGGTGTGGGCCTTACGGAGACCCCGGCGTTCGCCGGGGCGACGGGGTGCGGGTCGTCCCGAGACCCCGGCTTTCGCCGGGGTGACGGCTCCCCCCCGAACCCTAGCCGGCGACCCCGGAGGCGGTGGCGAGCCCCAGAAAGGCCAGGAACCCCATCGAATCGGTCACCATGGTCACGAACACGGACGAGGCCACCGCCGGGTCGGCGCCCGCCCGCTCCATGGCCAGCGGGACGAAGACCCCCGCGAAACCGGCGATGATGATGTTGACGAGCATCGCCGCCGCGATCACCCCGCCGAGCGTGGGATTGGCGAAGAAGAAGGCCACTCCCACTCCGATCACGGCGGCCACCGTGATCCCGTTGAGGCAGGCGACCCGAATCTCGCGAAGGATCGCGCGCCAGGTGTTGGACTGGGTGAGCTGGTTGGTGGCGAGCGCCCGAACCGTCACCGCCAGGGTCTGGGTCCCCGCATTGCCGCCGACTCCGGCCACGATCGGCATCAGGGCGGCGAGCGCCACCATCTTCGAGATCGTGCCCTCGAACAGGCCGATGATGGTGGCGGCGACGAGCGCGGTGCCGAGGTTGGCGATCAGCCAGCGCACCCGGCTGGAATAGCTTTCGAGCACCGGCTGGTTGATGTCGCCTTCGCCGGCGCCCGAGAGGAGGAGGACGTCCTCGGACGCTTCCTCCTGGATGATGTGGACGATGTCGTCGACGGTGATCATTCCCACCAGCCGCCCCGACTGGTCGATGACCGCGGCCGAGATGAGCGCGTATTTCTGGAAGCGCAGCGCCACTTCCTCCTGGTCCATGTCGACCGGGATCAGGGTCTGCTCGCGCTTCATGACGTCGGCGACGGCGACGTTGCGGTGCGTGCGCAGGATCCAGCTCAGCATGCAGGTGCCGACCGGGTGGTGGCGCTCGTCGACGACGAACACCTCCCAGAAGTCGGTGGTGAGGTCGTCGCCGGCGCGCAGGTAGTCGATCACCTGGCCGACCGTCCAATGCTCGGGCACCGCGATAAGGTCGCGCTGCATCAGCCGGCCGGCCGATTCCTCCGGGTAGGTGAGCGCTTCCTCGATCGCCGCGCGGTCGTCGGGGTCGAGCTCGCGGAGCACGGCGCGCTGCTCGTCCTCCTCGAGATCCTCGATCATGGCGACGGCGTCGTCCGTCTCCATCCCGCCGGCGAGGTCCGCGACCTGGCGCGGATCGAGCGCGTCGATCAGCTCCTCGCGGACATGCTCGTTCATCTCGGCCAGCACGTCGCCGTCGAGAAGATCGGCAATGGCGGCGGCGAGCGCCCGGCGGTCGTCGCTGTCGATCAGCTCGAACAGATCGGCGAGGTCGGCCGGGTGGAGCGGCTCGACGAGGGCGCGGGCGCCGTCGTCGTCGCCGGCCTCTACCCGCTCCAGCACCTCCCGGACATATTCCGGCTTCAGCCGGTCGTCCTCGTCGAGGCGGCCTTCGGGCACCGAACCGGGCGGCGCGCCAAGCAGATCGACTTCGCTCTCGCTCATCCGCCCTCTCCGCCCGGCAACATAGCCGAGGCGCTTCCTAAGCCGGGGCGCCCGCCCTGTCGATACGCGCGGGGGTGGCGCGCGGGAGGTGGGGCGCTTATGTCCCGGCCTTTCCCGTCATCCCGGCGAAAGCCGGGACCTCAGGACGAGAGGTCGCGGCGGGTCTCGACGAGATCCCGGCTTTCGCCGGGATGACGCTGAAACGGAGAACAACATGGCCGACGAACTCAACACCCTGGTCCTCAACCTCAGCAGCGGCGGCGACGTCGTGATCAAGCTCCGGCCCGATCTCGCGCCCGGGCACGTCGCCCGGATCCGGGAGCTGGTCGAGGAGGGCTTCTACGACGGAGTCGTTTTCCACCGGGTCATCCCCGGCTTCATGGCGCAGGGGGGGGATCCGCTTGGCACCGGGGGAGGCGGCTCGAAGCTGCCCAACGTCACAGCCGAGTTTAGCGGCCTGCCGCACATGCGCGGCGTGATGGCGATGGCCCGCACCGCGGACGATCTCAACGGCGGCAACAGTCAGTTCTTCATCATGCTGTCGGCCGGAATGTCGCTCGACAAGAAATATACCATCTTCGGTCGGGTGATCTCCGGGATGCAATTCGTCGACGGGATCGCTCCCGGCGAGCCCCCCGCGGCGCCGACGAAGATGGTGCGCGTCTGGACCGATGGGCCGCTACCTGCGCCGCCGCCTACTGCTGCTCCGGTGGCGCCAGTCGTGCCGGAGACCAAGCCCGCCGGCGGCTGATGGACGTCGCCGATTTCGACTTCGAGCTTCCGCACGACCGAATTGCATTGCGGCCGGCCCGGCCGCGCGATTCAGCGCGGAT
>DASWLY010000174.1:0-3911 GCA_036400035.1 Allosphingosinicella sp. | reverse complement strand
CCTTGTGCGCGAGCCAGGGCGGGCCGGTGACGTCGCCAATCGCGTAGAGCCCTTCCACCCCCGTGCGGCCGTAGCCGTCGGTGACGATGTGGCCGCGCTCCGTCTTCACGCCCAGGGCCTCGAGCCCGATATCCTCCGTGTTGGGGACGATCCCGATGGCGACGATGGCGTGGCTATACTCCTGCTCGCCCGCCCCCTTGATGGTCGCCTTGACCCCGTTCGGCCCGGTCGCGAGCGTCTCCACGCCCGACGAGACGTGGATCTTCATCCCCTGCTTGGTGAGCGCCTTGTGGACGAAGGCGGAGACGTCCTCGTCCTCCACGGGGAGGATCCGGTCGAGCATCTCGACGATGGTCACCTCGGCGCCCATGTCCGAATAGAAGCTCGCGAACTCGACCCCGATCGCCCCCGATCCGATCACGAGCAATTTGGTCGGCATGACCTTGGGCACCATGGCGTGCCGGTAGGTCCAGATCCGCTCCCCGTCCGCCTTGGCGAAGGGCAGGTCGCGGGCGCGGGCGCCGGTGGCGATCAGGATATGCCTGGCCTGGAGCTCGGTCGTCTTGCCGTCTTTGGTGACGGTGAGCACGCCCTTGCCCTTGAGAGCGCCGTCGCCCTCGTGGACCGCGATCTTGTTCTTCTTCATCAGCCCCTTGACCCCGGCATTGAGCTGCCCGGCCACCTTGCGGCTTCTCTCGACGATCTTCGCCAGGTCGAACGAGACCTTCTCCGCGCTCAGCCCGTAGGCGGAAGCGTGGGTCAGATAATGGTTGATCTCGCTCGTCCGAAGCAGCGCCTTGGTCGGGATGCACCCCCAGTTGAGGCAGATCCCGCCCAGTTTCTCCCGCTCGACGATCGCGACCTTGAGGCCGAGCTGCGAGGCCCGGATCGCGGCGACATAGCCGCCGGGCCCGGAGCCGAGGACGATGAGGTCGTAGGTGTCAGCCATTATCGAATGCTTTCTCAAGATGACGCTGGACGAGGAACCACCATAAAGGCCCGGCGGCTCCACCGGCGATGGTCCCGCCCAGCCAATCCTCGGCGGAATCGAGGCGCTCGCCGATCGCCACGTCGACGAGCAGGTGGACCGAGAGACCCAGAGGGATCCCGGCCAGGAGGTGGGCGAGGGGGCCGCTCGGCCCGCGGCGAGCCATCAGCGGCGACAGGGTGACCGAGAGCAGCGCGCCCACCGCCAGCGCGACGGCGAAGGCGTAGACGGTGAACAGGGCGCAGGTCTGGAGCAGGCCCTCGATCCCGCCCCGCTCCGGCCAGACCGGGTCCTCGAGGGTGAGCTGGGTGCCGGTGATGCCGCCGACGATCAGCGCCGCGGCGCCCGCGACGGCGAGCAGCCGGACGGCGCGGGTGCGAGGCTTCAAGCGCGGCTCCCCGCCGAGCGCCGGGTCCGCTCGGGCGTCATCGGTCCGACCATGACATGAACAGCCAGGCGATCACGGTCACTCCGGCGAACAGGGGGAGGGACCAGCCGAGCTCCTGGCCGGCGACGGCGAGCGGGATAACGCCCTTGCCGGCCCAGTCGCCGAGCTGGCCGCCATGGTCGCGAAGGACGTACGGGATCGCGATCGAAGCGACCAGGCCGGCCAGGACCGCCTTGCCCAGCGACATTTCAGGCGAGCATTCCCAGAGGGGCTTCGACGAGCCGCTTGAACGCCTGCATCAGCCGCGCGCCGTCGGCGCCGTCTATGGCGCGGTGGTCGAAGCTTCCGGTGGCGCTCATCACGGTCGCGACCTGCAGGCTGTCGTCGACGACATAGGGCCTTTTCTCCCCCGCGCCGATCGCCATGATCATCCCCTGGGGGGGATTGATGACGGCCTCGAACTGTTTGATCCCATACATCCCCATGTTCGATATGCTCGCCGTACCCCCTTGATATTCCTCGGGTTTCAGCTTGCCTTCGCGGGCTCGGGCGGCGAGGTCCTTCATCTCCGTCGCGATCCGGGAGAGCGGCTTGGTGTCCGCCTCGGTAATGACCGGCGTGATCAGGCCGCTCGGGATCGACACCGCCACCGAGATGTCGGCGCGCTTGAACGTGATCAGCTCGGCGCCGGTATATTGGACGTTGCACTCGGGCACCTCGATCAGCGCCGCCGCCAGCGCCTTGATCATCAGGTCGTTGACGGAGAGCTTCACCCCGCGCGCCTCGAGGCCGGCATTGAGCTCCCCGCGCAGCTTCAGGAGCGAGTCGAGCCGGATGTCGACCGTCAGGTAGATGTGGGGGACGTTCTGCTTCGATTCGGTCAGGCGCCGGGCGATCGTCTTGCGCATGTTCGACAGCTTCGAGACTTCGTGCGGGATCTCGGGCACAGCGTAGCTCGGGGCCGTGGCGGGCGCTGCCGGAGCCTGGGCCGGAGCCTGGGCCGGAGCTTGGGCCGGAGCCTGTGCCGTAGCCGGAACCGCTGCCGGAGCTTCGGACTTGCCCGCGGCCGCGCCGTCGACGTCCGCCTTGACGATCCGCCCGCCCGGGCCGGAGCCGGCGAGGCCGGCGAGGTCGATTCCGCGCTGCTCGGCGAGGCGGCGGGCGAGCGGGCTCGCCTTCACCCGGTCGCCGGAATCCGCCTTCGGCTGCGCAGCCGCCCCGCCATTGCCGGCCGGACCGCCGCCCGTGGAGGCGGCGAGGGAAGCATCCTCGGCCGGGTTGGCGCCATAGCCCTTCACCTCGGGAGTCGGAGTCGGCGCGGCGGGCTGGGACGCGGCGGGCTGAGACGTGGCGGGCTGGCCCGCTCCGGTCTCGCCGCCATCCCCTTCGACGACGCCCGCGGCGTCGCCCTGGGCAGGCTTGGCCACCGGCTCATTCGCCGCGGCCGGGGCGGAAGCGGCGGCGCCGGCCTCCTCGCCCTCGCCGGCGATGAGCGCGATGACGGTTCCGACCTTCACCTCGTCAGTGCCTTCGGCGACCAGGATCCTGGCGATCGTTCCTTCGTCGACGGCCTCGAACTCCATCGTCGCCTTGTCGGTCTCGATCTCGGCGAGCAGGTCGCCGGCGACGACCGTGTCGCCTTCCTTGACCAGCCATTTGGCCAGGGTCCCTTCTTCCATCGTCGGGCTGAGGGCCGGCATCTTCAATTCAATCGGCATGGCGCGCGAAAGCTCCTGGCGGCAGTGCGGGTAACGCCAAACAGCAACAGAAGGGGTCGGGTCAAGGCCTGTCCTGAGCGGCGGCCTCGGCCGCCCGAAGGCCCGCGCTTGCGCCCGGGGTCGATCTGGCGCAGCATCCGGCCCGGAATGGGGACCCGATGCGATCCTATCTGGTGGTGATCGACGATTCGAAGGAGGCGCGCGCCGCCTTGCGCTATGCCGCCCGCCGGGCTTCGGGGACGGGCGGCGGAGTGATCCTCCTCGCCGTCATCCCGCCGGCCGAGTTCGTCCAGTGGGGCGGAGTTCAGGCGGCGATGGAGGAGGAGGCGAAGCTTCGCGCCGAGGCGATGGTGCTTCAAGCCTCGGGCGCCATCGTCGAGGAAGCCGGGATCGAGCCGACCATCCTTGTCCGCCAGGGCGAGCCGGAGAAGGAGATCGCCGACCTCCTCGCCGAGCGCGACGACATCGCCGCCTTGGTGCTCGGCGCCGCGGCGGAGGGCGGGCCGGGGCCGCTCGTCAGCCATTTCTCCGGCACGATCGCCGGGAGCCTGCCCTGCCCGCTGGTGATCGTGCCCGGCCGACAGGGCGACGAGGCGCTCGACCGGCTGAGCTAGGGCTTTTCCGGGATCAAACGCGCTTGCAGGATATAGCGCCACCACCGTCATGCCGACTGATCCGGCATCTACCTTACTTATTCTGGAAGCGCGGAGCGAAGAAAGGTGGGCCCCGGATCAAGTCCGGGGTGACGAATAAGGGGACTCCCACCGTCTCACGAAACGGCAGGAATCCCCTTTCGCGATACTAGCCCCGCTCGCCC
>DASWLY010000173.1:0-12526 GCA_036400035.1 Allosphingosinicella sp. | reverse complement strand
CGTCATAGCGAGGAGCGAAGCGACGAAGCAATCCAGTGGGGTCTTCGAGGCCGCACTGGATTGCTTCGCTGCGCTCGCAATGACGGGATCCTGCCCTCTCCTCAGCCCAGCCTCGCGCCGCGAAGCGGCTCAACCCCTTTTTCTACGTCGTGCCTTTGCGCCTTCGTGCCTTCTCTCAAAAAGAGTCGGGCACGGCGCCTGAAGGAATACGCCGGATGCCCGGGGCCTGGCTTGCCTAGCTAATTCCTCCCCGAGGCAAGCTCGGGGAGGAGTTGAACGGTCCCGACAGCTCGATGTTCGATACGGGCTACATCCCCCGAAGCGCCTCTTCCACCGCCTTGAGCAGGGTCTCCACCCGGTAAGGCTTGGCGACCCAGCCGAGCGGCCGCGCCGGCTCCGCTCGGGCGCGGACCTGGGCGTCGCCATGGGCGGAGGCGAAGAGGGAGCGGATGCCGAGCGTCCGGAATATCTCCAGCGCCGCGTCGACCCCGTCGCGGGCGCTGGCGAGGCGGATGTCCATGACGACCAGGACGGGACGGCGCTCGGCCGCGAGGGCGACGGCTTCCTCGGCGGTGGCGGCGATTCCGGCGACCTCGTAGCCGGCCTCCTCGAGCCCGGTCTCCATCTCCATTCCGACCAGGAAATCGTCCTCGACGAGCAGGATGCAGGGGCTCGCCGCCGCCTCCGGCCGCTCTTCGGCCCCGGAGTCCTCGAGGGAGCGGGCCCGGCCGCCGCCGCCGCCGCCGCCGCCTTCGTCTCCGCCTTCGATCAACATGGCTTCGGCACTCGCCCGGCGACGGGTGAACATCCGGCGCCCCGCTACGCGCCCGTGCCCGGCGGGCCGGAAAATTCGACCACGCAGCGCGCGCCGGATTCCCGCTCGACCCGGAAGCTGCCGCCGATCTGCCGAGCCAGCCCCATGACCAGGCCGAGGCCCGACGATTTGCGGCGGACCTCGCACAGGTCGAAGCCGGGCCCGTCGTCCTCGACGACGAGGGTGAAGCGGCCGTCCGCCTTGCCGAGGGCGACACGGATCGCGCCGCGCCCCTCGGCGCCGATTCCGTATTTGACCGCGTTGGCGACCAGCTCGTTGAGGATCAGCGCCAGCGGCACCGCGACGTCGTTGGCGAGCTTGCCGGCGTCCGTGTGCAGGCTGAGGGCGACCTTGTCGCCGCAGGCGGCCGCGGCCGCGGCGCAGACCGAGCTCATGAAGGCGGCGCTGTCGAAGCGGTTGAGATTGTCGGACTGGTAGAGCGCCGTCTGCGCCGCCGCCATCGCCGCCACCCGCTGCCCCGCCTCTTCGAGCGCGGCTCGGGCATCCTGGCTCCCGGTCTCGCGACGGGCCGCGGCGAGCAGGGCGTAGAGCATCTGCATGTTGTTCTTGATGCGATGGTTGAGCTCCGCGAACAGCAGATGCTGCCGGGTCTCGGCCTCCTTGCGATGGCCGATGTCGACCAGGACGTTGACCGCCCCCGTCATCTCGCCGGCCGAATCGAACAAGGGCGTCGGGTAAGGGATGAAGGGGACCCGGCTTCCGTCGGGCCGCTCCGCCACCGCCTCGGCGCCGCGAACCGCCCGCTTTTCCTGGAGCGCCGCCGCCATCGGGCATTCGTCATGCGCGAGCGGGGTGCCGTCGGGCTCGAACAGCTTCCAGCTGACGCACCATTTGTCGTCGCCGAGCACCGGGCGGCGGCCGGACATCTCGACCGCGGCCTCGTTGTAATAGGTGATCCGGCCTTCGGCGTCGGTCGTGTAGAGGGCGACGGGAAGCGCATCGAGGATCTCGAGGAGCCGGCGCTCGCCCTCGCGGGCGGCACGGTCCTCCTGCAAGCGCTCGGTGACGTCGTGGAAGCAGGCGATCGCTCCGATGATGTTGCCGCCGGAATCGGCCAAGGCGGTGACGTGCGCCATTGCCGTGATCCGGCTTCCGTCCGGCCGCTCGAATATGGTGGTCCGGCCGTCGACGCTCTCGCCGGTGCGCAGGGCATGAGCCAAAGGCGACTCGCTTCGCCCGATGAGGCCGCCGCCGAGCGCATGGACCTGCTGCGGGCCTCCGGAGGGCTCGGCCTTCTCGCCGATTTCAGGCGAGCGGCCCCACATCCGGGCCGCCTTGCCGTTGAACCAGCACAGGCGCCCCGATGCGTCGCAGGCGTAAACGGCGACGGGAAGGAATTCGATCAGGGCGGGCGGGGCGGCGAGAAGCGGCTCGGGGTCGAGCGAAGCAAAAGCATCGTGAAGGCCGGAAACGGCGCGGAAATCGGTCATCAATCTCTTTCGCCCCTGAGCCAGCCCCAACTGGCTAGTGCCTAACCTGAATTAAAACGCCTGCGCGCCGCCCGGTTCCGTGGCTCGGCGAATAAATTTCGATCAGCGGCGGCCTGTGCCTTTCGAGGCACAGCTTGCCCCGGGCGCGGGCTTGGGTCAGTTAGGCGGGCAACCCGGAGATTGACGATGCGCCAGCCCCTGTCCGCCGCCCTCGCCGCCTCCTGCCTCGCCGCCTGCGCCGGCTCGACGGGGAAGCCGGCCGACGCTCCGGCCGCCAATGCCCGCTACGCCTTCTGGCGGCCGGCGCCGGTGGTCGACGCGCCGGATCCCAACAAGGTCGTCCAGGAGGCTCCGGCCGAAGCGTGGCGGCCGGTCGACCCCGCCAACCTGCTCGTCATCGAGATGAAGGAGGGCGGCCGGGTTGTCATCGAGCTCGCCCCCGATTTCGCGCCGGTGCACATCGCCAACGTCCGCGCCTTCGCCAGGGCGCGCTGGTGGGACGGAGCGTCCATCTACCGGGTGCAGGACAATTACGTGTCGCAGTGGGGCAATGGCGACGCCAAGACCGCGCTTCCCGCCGGAGTGGTCCGCCAGCCGCCGCACGAATATCACCGGCCGCTCGCCGGGCTGCGGGTGCGCCCGCTCGGCTTCCCCGACAGCTACGCGCCGATGGTCGGCCATTCCGGCGGGTGGCCGGTCGCCTACGACCCCGAGGAAGGCCGCGCCTGGCTGACCCATTGCTACGGCTATGTCGGCGTCGGACGGGACCTCGCGCCCGACACCGGAACGGGCGGCGAGCTCTACGCCGTGATCGGTCATTCGCCCCGCCATCTCGACCTCAACATCGCCGTCATCGGCCGGGTCGTCGAGGGCATGGCGCTGCTCTCGGCGCGGCCGCGCGGCACTGAGGCCCTGGGCTTCTACAAGGAGCCGGCGCAGAACATCCCGATCGTCCGCGCCCGCCTCGCCGCCGACATGCCGGCCGGCGAGCGCCCCGCCTATGAGGTGCTGCGCTCCGACAGCCTCGCCTTCAGCCAATATGTGACGGGCCGCGCCAACCGCGGCGGCGAGTTCTTCCAGCGCCCCGCGGGCGGCGTCGACATCTGCAACGCCCAGGTGCCGGTGCGGAAGGCGACGCAATAAACGTCGTCCCGGCGAAAGCCGGGACCTCGGCGTACCCCGTCATCCCGGCGAAAGCCGGGATCTCAGGACAAGAAGTCTCGGGAGGTCTCCACGAGATCCCGGCCTTCGCCGGGATGAGGGTCGCGGATGACGAGAAACTTACGCGCCGGCCCCTCGCGTAGGGGATGATAAGGGGCCGGCGCGACGGCGGCCGCTGACGGCGCCGCCAGAGCGTTCAGGCCGCGTAGGCCTGCTCGTTGCCGAATACCGGGCGCCGGATCGTGCGGACGATGGCGCCGCCGGCGATCATCGGCGCATTCTCGAGCGGCAGAGCGGTCGTGCAGAAGGCGCACTCCGCCATCGACCGGCCGATATACCAGTGCGTCCGACCGCAGCCGGGGCAGTAATTGGTCTCATGCTCGCGGTACACGATGTGATAGCCGCGCTCGTGCGCCTGGGGGATGATGCAACCGCCACGCGCCTCAAGGATACTCGTCGCCATACTTTGGCTCCCTTTCCACTCACTTGCGGCCCCTAACGAGCGGCAAGTCTGAAGAGTTTCATGGCTTTAAGATGAACGGAGCCGCCTCGGGCGCCCACGGCGCCTTGCGGAAGCGGTCAAAAAGCGCGGAAAACTGCGGCGACGAGCCGTTCCTAATCGTCGCTGAGCTGAGATCGAAGACACCGAAAAAAATTTTCGCGGCCGAAAAGATCGCGCCTTCGGTCCGATCGCCGAGGGCGGCGGAAGCGGCGCTAAAGCTGGATCTTTTCCTTGCGGCGGGCGCTGGCCTTGCGCTCGAAGGCGCGGCGCTTGCGCTGATGGATGGCGACGGCGGTCACCGGCAGCGCCAGCGCTCCCAGCACCAGCGAGCTGATCAAGACCACGGTTCCGAGCTCCAGCCCTTCCATCGATTCATTCCTCCGCCGGGGCTGACTAACGTCAATCAGTCCCGGCGTCACCACCTTCCGGTCGCCGCCGGGCCGAACCGGGGCTGAGCGGGGATATGAGGAGGAGGGCCCATGAGCGATTTTCCGGGGCGAAGCGAAAGACGCCGCTCGGCTCGCCCGGATTTGGCGCTGTCGCTGGCGATCCTCGGCCTGTTCCTGCCGATCTGCGCCGGCGGCTGACCGGGTTTGGGAGCGCACGGGCCGGAGCGGCGGTTCAGCCGCGCTCCGGCGCGACCCAGCCGGCGACGAGATAGAGCAGGACGGCGACCGGACCCAGCACGAAGACGCTGAGGATCGCGGCCAGTCGGATGAGCGTCGCGTCGGCGCCCGTGGTGCCCGCGAGGCCGGCGCACACGCCCATCAATTTGCCGTTGTTCCTGTCGAGGGCGAAAGGACCGTTCACAATGCCTTTCCTTTCATGTCGTGGCGATTTCTCGCGATTAGTGGCGATTCCCGAACTTCCTGCCGGGGCACCGGACGGTCAGACGAACTGACCGGCCGGGCCGACGGCGGCGGAGATGAACAGGGTCGCGGTGACGATGGCGCCGATGGCGGAAACGGCGATGTGCTGCAGGCTGGCGAAATTGAAGGTCATTTTTAGTCTCCCTGAACCGGCCGCCGGTTGATCCGACGGCCATGCCAGAGACTTTGCAGGGACCGTGCCAAACCTGCGAAATGGCGGAAATCAGCCCTTTTCTTCCAGCGGCCCGGTTAAGAGACCGATCCGACATTTCAAATGTTGGGAATTCTCACCGACACTTGGCGAGCGCATCCGAACGGCTTGGCGTCCGCTTTCGGACGGAAGCGGGCGCCTATTCCTTCTTCTCCGCGTCGAAGGCGATCTTGTAGGTCAGCCAGGTTTCCCTGGCACGGCCGTCCGGGCCGAGAGCGGGGCGGTATTGAAGCAGGCGCTCGGCGAGTTCGCAGGCACGCTTGTCGACCTCGGCCGCTCCGCTGGACACGGTCGCCTGGCAGGAGGTCACCCGGCCGTCGGCCGTGATCAGGTAGCGCAGCTCCATCTCGGCCACCGACGGCTTCTTGCGGATATTGTGGGTCGCATAGGCCCCGCCGATCTGCCGGGTGACGAGCTCCGGCTCGCGTGGGCCTGTCGGGGTGCGCAGGCTCGCCGGATTGTGCACCTCGAGAAACGCCTCCACCCGCTTCATGAAGTCGACCGAGTCCGCACTTCGGGTGAAGCCGTGACCGGAGGCCGGATAGAAAGCCGACTGGACGCGCGCGCCCCGGTCCTTGAGCGCCTTGATGATCTGGCGGCTCTGTTCGGCCGGAACGTTGGTGTCCATCTCGCCATGGGCGATCAGCACCGGCACGTTCAGCCGAGCGGCCTGCTGGAGCGGCGACACGGCCGCGAGATCGCGCTTCTCCTCGCCTTCCACCTTTCGGCGCCACATCTTCGAATAGCGGGTGGCGACCAGGGCGCGGCCATCGTATTTCAACATGGCGCGGACGTCCGACACGCCCGCCATGCTGATCGCGCAGCGGTAGATTTCGGGATTGCGGATGGCGCCCCACATCGCCGCATAGCCCCCATAGGAAATCCCGGCGATGCACACCCTCTTGGGATCGACCATGCCCTGGCGCGCCATCCAGGCGACACCGTCGTCCAGATCGTCCTGCATCTTCCTGCCCCACTGGCCGTAGCCGCGTTCGACGAAATCCCGTCCGAAGCCGGTCGAGCCGCGGAAGTTCGGCTGGAGCACGGCATAGCCGCGGCTTGCGAGCAACTGCACCAGCGGATCGAATTGATAGCTGTCGCGCGCGAAGGGCCCGCCATGGGGGAGGAGGATGAGCGGAAGCGCCTTTGGCTCCGCCTTGCGGGGCAGGGTAAGATAGGCCCGGATCTGGAGACCGTCGCGGGCCGAATAGCGAACCGGCTTCACCGGCGCGAGCTGCGGCTCGGCAAGCCCTTCATAGGGCGAGGCAAAGGCCTCCATCCGCTTCGCCTTGCGGTCGAAGACATAATAGGTGCCGGGGTCGTCAGCAGCGCCGGACCAGACGAGGACGACGTTGCGGTCGCTGCTGAGATTGAGGACTCGGTTCACCTTGCCGGGGAATGTCCGGTCGATCTGGTCCTGGAGCTGCTTGAACTCGGGCTTGAGCCAGGCGACCCGTGGCAGATCGTCCTCGTAATAAACGGCTTCGACGGTGCGCCCGTCGTCAGAAACCTGCGGCTTCGTCACGTCGACCTCGGGATGCTCGAAGATGGGCTCGCCGATCGTCTGGGCGCTCAGGTCGTAGCGATAGACTCCGAAGCGGCCGGTCCGCTCGTTGGTCACGATGATCCCGATGTCACCGCCTGCGAGCAGTCCGATCGAGTCGATCGCCGATTCCCGGTTCGTCGAGACCTTCCCCGATCCCGCCCGCCTCAACTCGCCCGTCTTGGGATCACGCCGGTAGACGGTCCAGCTTCCCGAATCGTAGCTTATGCCGCCGCGGACGTTGCCGCCGTCATCCACGAACCAGCTCCAGATATCGGCTTTCTTGCGCTGGATCTCGACGGCGGCGCCGGTCGCGAGGTCCACCCTCCAGACCGAAGGCGAGTCGTCATGATCCTTCTGCGCGGACAGCAGGAGGTAGCGGCCGGCAGGATCGGCATAGAGAACATTGTCCCCGACGAGCCCGCCGCCGGCGTTGATGTCGGACGTCCGGCCGGTCTTCAGGTCGTACCCGGTGAGCCGGGTCATTTGGATCGGCACGGTGAGGAACGTGATCGAAAAGAGGGTGTTGCCGACGATCACCCGGTCATTGCCGGCCCATCTGTACGATCGGATCGTGCCTTTGGTCGGGATGATCTTCGGCTCGGCGTCCCTTGGGCCGCCGAGATCGTAGATCGCCAGCTGCTCCGTGCCCTCCCCGTTTATCCGCGCGACGAGGCGCTTGCCGTCCGGCGAGATGACGGGCTCGGAGAAGAAGGGGACTTGCGCCAGGGACTCGATCGCGACGGGCCCGGTCGCCGGCTCGGCCGCCGCGGCCAGGAACGGGGTCAAAGCCGCCAGAGCGAAGAGCTTCATCATCGTCTTCCCCCCGAGCGCGCTTCCCCGGAAAGATAAACTCCGCCGCGCCCGGATGTAAAGAAAACCCCGCCCGGATCGCTCCGGGCGGGGCTCTTTCGCTCAGGCAGGCGGTAGGCCGATCAGCCGCCGCCGCCGGCCAGCGCCGCCAGAAGCAGAAGGGCGACGATGTTGGTGATCTTGATCATCGGGTTGACCGCCGGGCCGGCCGTATCCTTGTACGGATCGCCCACCGTGTCGCCGGTGACCGCGGCCTTGTGGGCTTCCGAGCCCTTGCCGCCGTAATTGCCGTCCTCGATATATTTCTTGGCGTTGTCCCAGGCGCCGCCCCCCGAGGTCATCGAGATGGCGACGAACAGGCCGGAGACGATCACGCCCAGGAGCAGTGCGCCGAGGGCGGCGAAGCCCTGCTCGCGACCCGCGATAGCCGAGATCGCGAAGAAGACGACGATCGGGGTCAGCACCGGCAGCAGCGACGGGATGATCATCTCCTTGATCGCCGCCTTGGTGACGAGGTCGACGGTGCGCGCGTAATTGGGCCGCGACGTGCCGTCCATGATGCCCGGGTTGGTGCGGAACTGCTCGCGAACGTCGAGCACGACGTTGCCGGCGGCCCGGCCGACCGCGGTCATCCCCATCGCTCCGAACAGGTAGGGCAGGAGGGCGCCGAGCAGCAGGCCGACGACGACGTAGGGGTTGGACAGCGCGAAATCGATTCCGCCCGCGCCGATGCCGAGCTCGCCGGCATAATGTTTGAGATCCTCCGTATAGGCGCCGAACAGCACCAGCGCTCCAAGGGCGGCCGAGCCGATCGCATAGCCCTTGGTGACCGCCTTGGTGGTGTTGCCGACCGCATCGAGGGCGTCGGTGCGGGTGCGCACGTCCTCCTCCATCCCGGCCATCTCGGCGATTCCGCCGGCATTGTCGGTGACCGGGCCATAGGCGTCGAGGGCGACGACCATGCCGGCGAGCGCCAGCATCGCGGTCGCGGCGAAGGCGATTCCGATCAGGCCCGCCAGCTGGTAGGAGACGATGATCCCGACGCAGATGACGAGCGTCGGAAGCGCCGTCGATTCGAGGCTGATCGCAAGGCCCTGGATGACGTTGGTGCCGTGGCCGGTCTGCGAAGACTTGGCGATCGAGCGGACCGGCCGATAGTTGGTTCCGGTATAATATTCGGTGATCCAGACGATGAGGCCGGTAACGGCGAGGCCGACCAGCGAGCACCAGAACAGGTCCCAGCCGGTGAAGCCGCCGCCGACGGCGGTGCGCGCGACGTCGGCCGCGACGTCGGTGCCCGCCGCTTCCCTGGCGCTTCCGATGACGGCGTTCATGTCGCCGCCCAGCGTCTGCCACATCACGTAGAAGATGGCGGGGATGGAGAGGGCGGCGGTCGTCCAGAAGCCCTTGTAGAGGGCGCCCATGATCGACTGCTTGCGACCGAGACGGACGAGATAGGTGCCGATGATCGAGGTCAGGATGCAGACTCCGCCGATGATCAGCGGAAGGCTCATCAGCGCCAGCATCTGCTCGGCGGGCGCGCTCACGAGGAGGGCGATCAGAACCATGGTGGCGCCGACGGTGACGACATAGGTCTCGAACAGGTCGGCGGCCATTCCGGCGCAGTCGCCGACATTGTCGCCGACGTTGTCGGCGATGACGGCCGGGTTGCGGGGATCGTCCTCCGGGATTCCGGCCTCGACCTTGCCGACGAGGTCGGCGCCGACGTCGGCCGCCTTGGTGAAGATGCCGCCGCCGAGACGGGCGAAGATCGAGATCAGGGAGGCGCCGAAGGCGAGCGAGACGAGGGCGTCGATGACCTGACGGTCGTTCGGGGCGTGGTCCATCGGACCGACGAGGATGTAGAAGAAGACCGCGATGGCGAGCAAAGCGAGGCCCGCGACCAGCATGCCGGTGATCGCGCCGGCCCGGAAGGCGACGGTGAGGCCGCGCTGGAGGCTGGTACGGGCGGCCTCGGCGGTGCGGACGTTGGCCCGGACCGAGATGTTCATGCCGATGAAGCCCGCGGCGCCCGAGAGAAGGGCGCCGATGACGAAGCCGACGGCTTCGATGGGGCCGAGGAAGAGGAAGACGAGCGCGGCGACGACCACGCCGACGACGGCGATCGTGGTGTACTGGCGGCGCAGATAGGCGTTGGCGCCCTCCTGGATGGCGGAGGCGACCGCGACCATGCGCTCATTGCCGGCCGGGGATTTCAGCACCTGGAGGCTGGTGAGAATGCCGTAGAGCACTGCGACTATTCCGCAGGCTATGGCAATGAGCACGACTTCCATTTGAAGATTCCTTCCCCTTTGATGCTGAGCCGGGCAGGGCAACGGCCCCGGCGCGAACGCGCCCGGATGTGCCGCGCCCTTTAGGGGGCTTGGACGCGGGATTCAACCTTAGTTCAGCAATGTACCCAGCCGAGCCGCGGCGGCAGCGGTACGGCCTCGTTCCCGTCGACGAGGCTCAGCCCGCTGCCTTCGGCCATCCGCCCGATCCGGCTGAGCGGGAGGCCGAGCCCGTCTTGCAGCGCGAGGATCTCCGCTGAACGCTCCGGGGCGGCGGCGAACAGCAATTCATAATCGTCTCCCGCCGTCACCGCGGCCAGTCGCGCTTCGCGGCCTTCGCCCAGAAGGGCGAGGAACGCCTCCGAAATGGGCACCGACGCGAGATCGATCTGCGCCGCGACCCCGCTCGCCCCGGCGAGGCGCGAGGCGTCGATCAGAAGCCCGTCGGACACGTCCATCATCGCTCCGACCAGCGGCGCCAGCCTCTCCCCCGCCTCGAGCCGGGGCCGCGGGTTCCGGTAGCGCTGGGTCAAGGCCGGGACGCGGGCGATCTCCCCCTTCAGGCCGCGAAGCCCCGCGCCGGAGTCGCCGATGGTGCCGCTGACCCACAGATGGTCTCCGGGCCGGCCGCCGGCGCGGGAGGGCACCGGACCGGGCGCCTCGCCGATCGCGGTCAGCGCCAGCGTGCGCGGTCCGGCGCCGCGCACCGTGTCGCCGCCGAGCAGCGGGACGGCGAATGCCGTGAGCGCGCTTGCGAGGCCGGCGACGAACGCTTGGTCCCATTCGTCCTCGCCGAGGCTGTAGCCGAGCAGCACGCCGACCGGCCGCGCGCCCTTGGCGGCGAGATCGGAGAGGTTCACGGCGACCAGCTTCCAGGCGACGTCCCCAGGGGGATCGTCCGGAAGATAGTGGACGCCCTCGACCAGCATGTCGTGGGTGAGGACGAGGCTCCGGCCGTCCAGCGCCAGGACGGCCGCGTCGTCGAGCAGGCCCCGCGCGCCGGCGTGGGTGGGCAGCGCCCGGAGCGAATCGATGAAGGCGGCTTCCGGGTTCACCCGACGGCCTTAGCCCAGAGTCGGCCTCTGTCGAGATGCGCCATCGGGCCCGGTCAGCCGTCCGCCTGCTGCCGGCGAACCACGCGTTCGGGCTCTCAGGGCGCGGCGCAGCGCAGCCGGATCTCGCCGGTGGCGCGGACGTAGCTGGCGGCCGAGCAGCGTTCGAGCACGTCGAGGCCTAGAGTGATCCGGTAGAGCGCGTCCTGCGACGGCCGCTGCCCGGTCACCAGGATCTCGCTGTCCTTTACCGGGGCGCCCGGCAGCGCCAGCTTGTGCTTGCCGCGATAATCGGCGCTTCGCGCCATCAGCCGCGTTATGGCGAGGTCGCCGATCCGCAATGGCCGCTCTAGCCGAAGCGGCCGCGCCGGCCGCTTCACTCCGAAACCGATCTCCTCGTGGCTCCTCGCGCCCTCCAGAGCGCCGCCCTGGGCTTCGATGATCACCGCCGCCGCCGCCGCGGGGGCGGTGGTGCGGGGATGGTGGAAGGAGAGGCGCGCGGCGATCCGGCGCTTCCCGATCCGAACCGGCACATGGATACCGTGATTCCAGTGGATCCTGGACTCGAAGACCATCTCGCGCTCGCCGCCCACGGCGGGACGGCGCTCCAGGGTAACCCGGTCGAAGGGCAGCAGATAGGGAGTGACGACCCCATCGGCGTCCGCCGCCACCGCCACCTCCTGCCAGTTCACTTTCGCCCGAGTCGTTTGCCCCGCCAGGGTCACCGGCATCTCGGTGGATCGGCCGCGCAGCCGCACCGGGCCGATGATCTGGATCCAGCTTCCCTCGCCGTTGCCGAGGCCCGCCCGAGCCGCGGCGTCGGGGTTGAGGGTTAGGGACCGGCCGTGGTCGAAATCGACCCGGAGCCGCAGCGGCACGCCGTTTACCAGCGCGTCGACATAGGGCCCGGTCGCCGCGTCGAGCACAAGGTCCGCGGCGCGCGCGGGGGACACCGCCACCAGGAACAGGGCCGCGGCCGGCAGCCACCATCCTGCACGTCCGGCGACCGGCACGCGTGCGGTTGGAGCGGGGACTTCGATCATCGGCAATTCCAAAGCCCGGAACGGGCGATGGTCATGCTTGAACGGCGAACATTGCGGGAAGCTGACGCGCTTGACGACTGGAGCGTTTCGAGCTGGCTGGAACAGCCAGCGGCTCGGAAAAAAACGCGCCTTGAAAAATCCTGGAGCGATTCGACCTTAGTCGAACTGGCCCTAGCGCCTTACGTCCTTGGCCACCGCGTCGAGGATGCCGTTGACGAAGCCCGCTTCCTTCTGGCCGTAGAACGCCTTGGTGACGTCGACATATTCGGAAATGACGCTTCCGGTCGGAACGTCGATCCGGGCGGCGAGCTCGTAGGCGCCGGCGCGCAAGATCTGGCGCATCGGCCGGTCGAGCCGGTGGAGCGGCCAGTCCGGCGCCAGCCGGGCGGCGATGGCGGCGTCGAGCTCGGCCTCGCGGGCGGCGACCCCGCTCACCAAATCGTCGAAGAAATCCACTTCCGCGTCCCGATACTCCACCCCCTCGATGGTCGCCCCCAGGCGGTGGTGGTGGAATTCGTGCAGAAGCTTGGGCACCGGAGTCTGCTCCATCTCGCGCTGATAGAGCGCCTGGACGGCGGCGAGGCGGGCGGCGGAGCGGGAACGGGCACGGGCGGAGGCGGCTGACATGGTCGGCGCGCCATAGCGGCGGCGGGGACGGGGAGGGAAGCGCTTTCGGAAGCCCGGCAGCGGTGATTGCCGGCATCCCTCGGCGCGCCGCCGATTAGCATCGAGCCTCTCGTCATGTTAAGATCGCGGAGTCGGCGGGCGCCACCGGA